>NZ_JBHJTL010000087.1:804-32176 GCF_042264065.1 Streptomyces sp. NPDC056222
GTCCGGTGTCGCCCGTGTCGCCGGTCGGCCCGGTGTCGCCCGTGTCGCCGGTCGGCCCGGCGGGTCCGGTGTCGCCGGTGTCACCCTTGGGCCCGGTGTCGCCCGTGTCGCCGGTCGGTCCGGTGTCGCCCGTGTCGCCGGTCGGCCCGGCGGGTCCGGTGTCGCCGGTGTCGCCCTTGGGTCCGGCGTCACCCGTTGCGCCGGTGTCGCCGGTGTCACCCTTGGGTCCGGTGTCGCCCGTGTCGCCGGTCGGCCCGGTGTCGCCCGTGTCGCCGGTCGGCCCGGCGGGTCCGGTGTCGCCGGTGTCACCCTTGGGCCCGGCGTCACCCGTTGCGCCGGTGTCGCCGGTGTCGCCCTTGGGTCCGGTGTCGCCCGTGTCGCCGGTCGGTCCGGTGTCGCCGGTGTCGCCCTTGGGCCCGGTGTCGCCGGTCGGCCCGGCCGGGCCGGTGTCACCCTTCGGGCCCGGGGGCCCCTGCTCGCAGTGGTCCGGACCGCCTACGGGCAGCGCCCGCACATAGCGGTCGTGGTCGGACGCAGCCGACAGATATTCCGCGAGGCTGCCGCCCATGAACTGCTGGACTTCGTGGTCCACGAAGTTCTCGTGGTCCTCCGGCGGTGCCTCGCCCTCCTCCGGCGGCGCGGCGTTCTTCTCGTGGGACATCGGCCCCCACAGCTGCGGCGGCGGGCCTTCCTCGTGGTGCGGGCGCGGGCCGTGCCCCTCGTGGTGCGGGCGGTCCTTGCACTCATCGCCGCCCGACGGCGTGCCCGTGAGGTTCACCCCTGACGGGCCGGCCACGCTCTGCGGCGCGGCGGAGACGGGAGTTGTGAACCCCGTGAGTACGAGTGCGATCGATGCGATGGCACCTCCGTTGAGCCAGGCGCGGCGTCGCGGCAGCGGGCCGAATGCGGACCTGGTCCTGGAATCAGGACTCATGCAATAGCTCCTTCTTCATCCGGATCGAGTGATTCACCGGAAGCGAGTTCGAGCTTCCATTCAGATCATCGGACTGCGATCGCGGCGCCTTTACGTCTCCGAGGGGACTGTCAACGCCTTGGCCTACCGTCACCATCCCCCTGGGTGCGTACGGCGTGGCGAACCTGAAAGCGCCTGTCGGCGTGCCGTCCCCGACCGTCCCTGGCCTGTGCTTATGGTCGCCCCCCACCGAACCACCGGAAGTGGTGTTGCCGTGAAGCCATCCTTCTGCTTGTGCATGATCGTCAAGAACGAGGCCCGAGTGATCGAGCGTTGCCTCGCCTCCGTCCGTGACCTGGTGGACACCTGGGTCATCTCCGACACGGGTTCGACCGACGGCACCCAGGACCTCATCCGCAAGGCTCTCGACGGGATCCCCGGAGAGCTGCACGAGGAGCCGTGGGTCAACTTCGGGCACAACCGCAGCCTGAACATCGCCCGCGCCCGCGGCCGTGCCGACTACCTTCTGCTCCTCGACGCCGACCTCGTCCTGCGCCAGGAAGGCCCGCTGCCCCCGCTGACCGCCGACGCGTACATGCTGCGTCACAAGGGCACGCTGGAGTACCGCATCAAACGCCTGGTCAGAGGCGATCTGCCGTGGCGGTACGAGGGGGTGACCCACGAGTACCTCACCGCCGACCGGAAACACACCCAGGAGAACCTCGACGCCCTCGCCATCGACGACCGTCACGACGGCGGCTCGCGTCACGACAAGTTCGAACGCGACGCCCGGCTGCTGAGCGCAGAGCTCGACCGCGACCCCGGCAACCCCCGTACGGTCTTCTATCTCGCGCAGACGATGCGCGACATGGGCCGGTCCGGGGAGGCGATCAAGCTCTACGAGCGCCGTGCGGCCATGGGCGGCTGGGGCGAGGAGGTCTACTACGCACTCCTTCAGTCCGGCGTGCTCAGGGCGGAGTCCGGTGACTGGCCGGCAGCCATGGACACGCTCACGCGTGCCTGGGACTCGCGGCCGCAGCGCCTCGAAGCCTGCTACGAACTGGCCGCACGGCTGCGCAAGATGCGGCGCCACCACTCCGCCCACGCGATCGTCTCCGCCGTGCTCGACCGGGAGCAGCCGCGCGACGACCTGCTGTTCCTCCAGCCGTGGGTGTACCGCTGGGGCCTGCTGTTCGAATTCTCGATCACCGCCTACTGGGTCGGCGACTACGCGGGCTCGCTCGCCGCGTGCGACCGGCTGCTCGCCATGCCCGACCTGCCCGAGCCGTACCGCAAGCAGACCCGGGCCAACCGCGAGTTCTCCGTCGGCAAGCTCGCCGCCGCCCCGATCCCGCACGCGGCCGCCGCACCTCCCGACGCCGCGGCTCCGCTCGCCGCTGCTCCCGCGGACGCCGACCCGCCCTCCGCCGACGCCCCCTCCGCCGACGCCCCCTCCGCCGACGCGCCCGCGCCGGTGCGCGGCTAGGGGCGGGCCGTGGGAACGCCCTCCTCCGTCGCCGCCGAGGTCCGGGATCCCGCCCCCGCCGCCACCCGCCGCCCCGCCCCGCCACGCGGCGAGGGCGGCATGCGGCACGGCGTCTGGCTGTGGCCGGCCCTCCTCACCCTCGCCCTGACGTTGTACGAGATCGACCACCCGCTGCTGTGGGAGGACGAGCTCAACACCTGGGACATGGTCACCCGCTCCACCGGCAGCCTGCTCGACACGGTGGGCAACGTGGACGCGGTGCTGACCGTCTATTACCTGCTGATGCACGGGTGGACCGTCGTCTTCGGGGACTCCGTCACCGCCCTGCGGATGCCCTCCGTCCTCGCGATGACAGGGGTGGCCGCCTGCACGGCGCTGATCGGGCAGCGACTGTTCGGCCGCCGCGCCGGGCTCGCCGCGGGTCTGCTGTTCGCCCTCACCCCCGTGGTGGTCCGGTACGCCCATGAGGCCCGCCCGTACGCCCTGGTCGTCCTCGCCGTCGCCCTCGCCACGCTGGCGCTGCTCCGGGCCCTGGACCGGCCGGAACGCCTGGGGCGCTGGGCCGCGTACGCGGCGTGCGTGGCCGCGGTCGGGCTGCTGCACCTGGTGGCGCTGACGGCGCTGGCCGGGCACCTGGCCGTCGTGGCCGCATGGGCCCGTGTCGACCGCGCGCTCGCCGTCCGGGCCGGGCTCGCCGCACTGGCCGGGGTGGCCGCCGTGGCACCGGTCGCGGTGCTCGGCAGCGGGCAGGCGTCACGTCAGATCTCCTGGATCCCCCGACCGAATCTGGAGAGCCTGGCCGCCTTTCTCCCGCAGCTGTACGCCTCCGGGACGTTCGCCGGGGCGGCGACGGTCCTCGCGGTGTCGGCCTGGGCGCAGCGTCGGCGGGCGGGCCGCGCCGGTACGCCGCCGCCGACGAGCAGCTCCTGGCGGCCGGTGTCCCAGGGGCCGGTCCTGGCCGTGACCGCCATGGCCGTGCTGCCGGTCCTCGCCCTGTGGGCGGTCTCGCACGGCGACATCTCGTACTTCTTCTACCGGTACCTGCTCTTCACCCTGCCGGCGTGGGCGGTCCTGGCCGGTGCGGCGCTCGCCGCGCTCCGTTCCCGCGCCGTCCTCGCCGTCGCCCTGGTCGCCGTGGCGGTACTGAGCCTGCCCGAGCAGCGGTCCGTGCGGGAGACGTACGCCCACTTCTGGCACGGGGTGGACTACAAGGGGGCCGCCGAGACCATCGTCAAGTACCACCGGCCGGGCGACGCCGTCGTGTACGACCGGGGCGAGGACTACTGGCGGCTGCTGGACCTCGGCGTCCGCCACTACCTGCCCGACGAACTGCGGCCCCGGGACGTCTTCCTGGCCCGCTCGGCCGCGGACCGTGCGGACCTCTGGTCCTCGGAGTGCCCGGACCCGGCCGCCTGTCTGCGGAGCGAGGCCCGGATCTGGCTGGTCGTGCCCGCGGGCGCGGCCGACCCGCTGGACGCGCTCCCCGCTCCCCAGGCGCGCGCCCTGCGGAAGCACTACACCGCGACCGGCACCGAACGGCTGACCGGTGTCACGGTGGCACTCCTGGTCCGCAAGTCCTGAACCCGCGGGGACGGGACGGGTCCCCCGTCCGACACCCGCCGGAGAGCCGAGGGCGGCCGACGCGCACCGCGCCGACCGCCCTCGCCCATGTCACGGGTGCCCGCCTCGCCGGCCCACGGGTGCCCCGGTCCCGCCCCGCCTCACCGCACCCGCGCGCGGTGCTCCATCGCCTCGCGGGCCGTGCGCTCGTCCTCGTACACCTCGCACATGTGGCGGCCGTCCGGTGTCGCCGTGTGCTCGACCTCCCACAGGCTCAGTTCGCCGCCGTCGAGCAGCAGGAACGCGTGCTCGTAGAGAGTGAATCCGGCGTCCCGGCCGCGCTCCACCGCGCACTGGCGACCGAACGCCTGCGTGATGTGGTGCGCGAACGCCACCCGCAGTCTGCGCGCCGTCTCCTCGCCCGGCCGGTCCGCGTTCTCCGCGCGGCGCAGCACCCGGCGCGCGTGGTCCGCGGAGTTGTCCGGCTCGTACATCCGGGGCTGCGTCGGTATGGGACGGGCCAGCAGCGCGCTCAGCAGCTCCAGGTCGCCGTCCTCGTCGGCGTCCTGCCCGCCGGCGCGCTCGGTGCCCCAGCCCGGGTCGAGGCCGCTCGGCAGCCGCGACGCGGCGAGCCGGGCCTCCGCCTCGTCGGCGTACAGCTCGTGCTGCTCGGTGCCGTCCCGGCCGGAGTTGTGCACCAGCTCCCACAGACTGAGCGCCGTGCCGTCGGCGAGCAGATAGGTGTGGCGGTACGTGGTTCTGTGCAGCGATGCGCTGTGGTGCGAGGAGTACAGCGCGCTGGAGTGGGCGAGCGCCGTCTCCAGGCACTCGACCGTACTGTCGGGCAGATCGAAGGAGTTGAGAGCCCGGCCCAGGAGCCGCTCCACCTGCGTCTCGGTCGTCTCGTACGGATCGTGAGGATCCTGCGGATCGTTCAAGAGGGTCTCCAGGCCGTCGCCGCATGTCACTCGGTGCTTGCTTAACGTAGTCCCTGGGTCTGACATCGTGTCCGGGGTTCGGCAAAACGAAGGGGTCGCGCGGGAAGTTCCCGCGCGCCGGGCCTCCGAGGCTCAACTCCCCTTGTTGTAAAGGGAGTCGACAACAGGGCCCGGTCCGTACAGCTCGCGGTGGGCGGGGAAGCGGCCGCCGGGACCGGCGACTCCCTCGGCGGTCTCCAGGACCGCCCGCACGATCGCCCGGGTCACCGTGTCCGCGCCCGCCGCCAGGATCTCGTTCAGGGCGAGCGGACCGGCCTTCGCGTCCAGTTCCCGCTCCCCGGTCGCGAGGGCGAAGACGGTGTCGCCGTCGTTGAGGAGATGGACCGGACGGATGGCGCGCGCGATGCCGTCGTGCGCCGTACCGGCGAACTTCTGCGCCTGCGCCCGCGTCAGGACGGCGTCGGTGGCGACGACCGCGAGCGTGGTGTTCAGGGGCGGCGGGGTGTTCATGGCCGCGGCCTCGGCCAGGCGGCGGAGGGCCGCCTCGTGGACGGCGCGGTCCGGATACTCCGGCCGGCCCTGGAAGTACTGCCCGTACAGCGCACCGGTCTCCGGGTCGACCGCCGAGCCGACCGCGTTGACGACGACCAGCGCGCCGACCGTGATGCCCGAGTCCAGGACCGTGCTCGCCGTGCCGACCCCGCCCTTGAGCCCGCCGACGACGGCGCCGGTGCCCGCGCCGACGGCGCCCGTCTCCACGCGCGCGTGGAGCTCCGTCGCCGCGGCGGCCTCCACCGCCGCGCGCCCCGTGGCCGCTCCCGGCCGGGCCGTGAAGTCGCCGCCCCGGCCCAGGTCGAAGACACAGGCGGCGGGGACGACCGGGACCACGTGCGAGGGCTCGGGCCCGACCCGTACCCCTCGGCCCTGCTCCTCCAGCCAGGCCATCACGCCCGCCGCCGACTCGAGTCCGTACGCGCTGCCACCGGTCAGGACCACGGCCTCGATCCGCTGGACGACGTTACGGGGGTCGAGCGCGTCGGTCTCCCGGGTGCCGGGTCCGCCGCCCCGTACGTCCACGGCCGCCACCGCCCCGCCCTCCGGGGCGAGGACGACGGTGGTGCCGCTCAGGGCGTTCGGCCCGTCCACGCGCGCGTGGCCGACCCGGAGGCCGGTCACGTCCGTGAGGGCGTCGTGCGGTGCCTCGTTCTTCGTCATGGTCCTTGCGTACCACGCCCGTTCGGTCCATGGCCCGGGCCGGCGCCGCGCGAGGCGGGGTTGCGCGAGGCCAGTGTCACCCCGACCGCCACGGTCGCGGCCGCGACGAGACCGGCCGCCAGGACCGCCCAGCGGCCGGCGAACGTGCACATCAGGATCGCCAGGGACGAGACGGGCAGGACGAGCTGCTGCGCGATGCCGACCTTGAAGTAGCGGGCGTGGAGCAGCCATACGCAGAGCAGGAAGAGCGCGGCGGGAATCGTCACCGCGGAGGAGGCGGCGAGCGTGGAGATGTGGGCCTTGCCCACCGTCTGCTCGACCGCGATCTCGATGCCGGCGCCGATGGCGGCGGCGGAGGCGAAGATGAGGTAGTGGCCGTAGCCCCAGAGGAAGCCCTGCCGGTTGGAGCGGAGGCGGACGTGGGCGGGGGCGGCGAAGTAGATCCACCAGGCGGCGTAGACGATCAGCAGGCCGCCGGCGGCGATAGGGAGCAGCTCGTCGAGGGCGTCGTACTCGCTGACCCCCGTCTTCACGGCGACCGTCGCCGCCGCGATCGTCTCGCCGAGCACGATGATCGTGAACAGGCCGTAGCGCTCGGCGATGTGATGCGCGTGCCAGTGGGTGTTGATGTCCTTCTCCGCGATCGCGGGGACCGCCAGTTCGGCGACGATCATGGCGAGGAAGATCCAGGAGCGGGCGGACTCGGGAGCCCAGAGGAGGGTGGTCCAGCCGATCTGGCAGAGGATCACGCCGCCCGCGTACCGGTGGCACATGGTGCGCTCGGCGGGGTCCGTCGCGTGATGGGCGGCGCGCAGCCACTGGAAGGAGAGCGCGAGCCGCATGACCACGTAGCCGAGCACGGCGATCAGGAAGTCGTCCTCGTAGACGCGGGAGATGCCGGCGGCGAGGATGAGGACACCGGCGATCTGGACGAAGGTGGCGACACGGTAGAGGACGTCGTCGTTGTCGTAGGCGGAGGCGAACCAGGTGAAGTTCATCCAGGCCCACCAGATCGCGAAGAAGACCATCGCGTAATGGGCGATGCCGTCGGCGGCGTGGTGCTCGGCGACCGCGTGCACGAGCTCGGCGCCGGCCTGGGCGACGGCGACGACGAAGCAGAGGTCGAAGAAGAGCTCGAGCGGTGTGGCGGCGCGATGCGCCTCGGCGCGGGACCGCGCGATGAGGGGCAGAAACGGTTGCGTCATGCGCCCCAGGACATCAGAGCCGCATCACGCACGGGCGCCACGGCACGCGGGCCCTTGGGCGGGCGGGGCCGCCGGGACCTCCGGGTGTGCGAACGGCCCGGGGCCGCCGGGACCTCCGGGTGTGCGAACGGCCCGGGACCGGCGGGACCTCCGCCCGCCCGGGGCGCGACCATGGCCTCTGACCTGCCCCGGTGTGCGGGCGCAGCCTGGAGGAGCAAGGAAGGCCCCGATCCCCAGGGAAGCGCCATGAGTTCCGTACTCCAGGACACCAGAACGGCGGGCGGACCAGCCCCCGCGTACGACGCGGAGCAGTACCGGCCCGGGAAGTCGATCACGGACTGGGAGCCGGAGAACGAGCTCTTCTGGAAGTCGATCGGCAAGCGTGTCGCGAGCCGCAATCTGTGGATCGCGGTGCCGGCGCTCCTGGTGGCCTTCGTCGTCTGGCAGGTGTGGAGCGTCACCGCCACCAATCTGAAGGACGTCGGCTTCGGCTTCTCCACCTCGCAGCTGTTCTGGCTGACCGCCATCCCCGGTCTGACGGGCGGCACGGCCCGGATCCTCTACACCTTCCTCGGCCCGATGGTCGGCCAGCGCCGCTTCACCGCGCTCTCGACGGTCGTGCTGATCGGCCCGCTGATCTGGCTGGGCATCGCGATCCAGGACCCGTCGACCCCGTACGCCGAGATGGTCGCCATCGCGGCCCTGTGCGGTATCGGCGGCGCCAACTTCGCCTCCTCGCTCGCGAACATCGGCTTCTTCTTCCCGAAGGCCAGGAAGGGCAGCGCGACCGGCATCAACGGCGGGCTCGGCAACCTGGGCGTCTCGGCGGTCCAGCTGCTCACCCCGATCGTCATCACCTGGTCGACCATCGCGATCGGCACCGCCCAGCACACGACGGACGGGACCCCGGTCCACCTGCAGAACGCGGCCTTCCTGTGGGTGCCGGTGCTGCTCGTCCTGGCGGCGGTGGCCTGGTTCGGGCAGAACGACCTGAAGGTGGCCTCCACCCCCTTCCGGCAGCAGAAGATCATCTTCAAGCGCAAGCACAACTGGCTGATGACCTGGCTGTACGTCGGCACCTTCGGCTCCTTCATCGGCTTCGCGGCCGCGCTGCCGATGCTGATCAAGACCACGTTCCCGGACTACTCGATCGCCACCTACGCCTGGATGGGCCCGGCGGTCGGCGCCCTGGCCCGGTGGGCCGGCGGCTGGATCGCGGACAAGTGGGGCGGCGCCCGGGTGACGATCCTGTCCTTCGTGGGCATGGCGGCCGCGATCATCGGGGTGATCACCTTCCTCCCGTCGGGATCCGACGCGGGCAGCTTCTACGGCTTCTTCTTCTGCTTCCTCGCGGCGTTCTTCTTCTCGGGCATCGGCAACGGCTCGACCTTCCGCCAGATCCCGGTCATCTTCCGCGGCACCCATCTGAAGGGGCTGACGCAGGGCACCCCGGAGTACGCGAGGGCGCTGAAGCGGTCGGAGACGGAGTCCGGCGCCGTCACCGGTTTCACCTCGGGGATCGCCGCCTACGGCTTCTTCTTCATCCCGGCGCTCTTCGGCTCGATGGCCGTGACCAGCGCGATGTGGGGCTTCGTCGCCTTCTACGCCAGCTGCACGGTCGTGACCTGGTGGTTCTACGCTCGCAAGGGTGCGGAGGCGCCGAGCTGAGCCATCCGCTAGCCCCTGCGAAAGGCCCCGCCCAGGCGGGGTCTTTCCGCATCCCGGGGACGGGACCGCGACGACGCCGGCCTGGCCACCGACTACACGGACTCGCCATGCCCTTCACCCTCCACGACACGCCCTCCCCGACCCCGGAACAGGTCGCCGAGGCCCGCGCGCTCTTCCGCTCCCACGGCCTGAACGCCATCTGAGCGACACCCTCACCCACTCGAACCGTAAAACAGGTCGATCTCGGGCATATCGCCCTACGGTGACCCGGTGACCGAGCCACCGCAGGGCCCCGCAGAGCCGACGCCGGGCCGGCCCGCCCCGAACGCGCCCTCGACGACCCCGCCGACGACTCCGGCGACGGCCTCCGCGACGACCTCGACCATGGCCGAGGCACCGCCGTCCCCCGGGGCCGCGCCCGTCGTGCAGACGCCCGCCGACGTGCGCCGACGGGCCACGCTCGCCGGCACCGCCGTCTCCGTGCTGCTGATCGTCGCGATCGTCCTCGGCAGCCGGCTCCTGCGCGATTTCGACTCGGCGCTCCTCCCGTACGCCGTCGCCACCGTCTTCCTCGCCTTCGGTGTCGCCTACCGCTACACCGTGTGGATCTCCGCCCCCGGTGCCCGCCGGCTGTTCAAGCAGGGCTGGCGGTCCTTCTTCTCCGTCGACAACTTCCGCAGGGCACCCACCGCCCTGCCGAAGATGATCGCCACCTATCTCGGATTCCAGAAGTTCCTCGGCGCCCGCTCACACGCCCGCTGGGCCGCCCACCAGCTGATCTTCTGGGGCTGCATCCTGGCGGCCCTCATCACCTTCCCGCTCACCTGGGGCTGGTTCACCTTCACCTCCTCCACCGGCTCCGGGCCCGGCTACGAGATGCGCATCTGGGGCTTCAAGGTCCTCGGCTTCGACGCGCTGAACATCGTCGGCTGGCTGATGTTCCACGGCCTCGACATCGCCGCCGTCCTCGTCATCCCCGGCGCCTCCTACTTCCTGTGGCGGCGTATGAAGGACCGCGGAGCCATCACCGGCCAGCGCTTCGCCTACGACCTGGTCCCGCTGATCGCCCTCATCGTCATCTCCGTGACCGGGCTGCTGCTCACCTTCTCGTCGATCTTCCTGCACGGCGGCGGCTACGAGTTCCTGGCGATCCTGCACATGGTGTCGGTGGTCTTCACCCTCATCTACATCCCGTTCGGGAAGTTCTTCCACATCGTCCAGCGGCCCGCCGCCGTCGGTATGCAGCTGTTCAAGTACACCTCCCGAAAGAAGGACGAAGAGGTCCTCCTCTGCCGTCGCTGCCAGGAGCCCATCGACACCCCTCCCTATGTCGAGAACCTCCAGGGCACCATGCGCGATCTCCAACTCGGCTTCGACGCATGGACCGAGTACTGCCCCCGCTGCAAGCGCGTCCTGCGCGGCACCGCCTACCTCACCCACGTCAAGAAGGGCTTCAAGTGACGCAGCAGCAGGCGGGGCAGCACCCCCTTCCGCTGGACCCCTCCATCGCCCCGCCCGGCACCCGCAACTTCCGTGACGCCGGAGGCATCCCCGCCGACCGCTGGCACGCCGACCAGGACGGCGAGACGCTCGTCCCCACCCACTGCTGCTTCTGCGGCGTGCAGTGCGGCATGTACCTCCGCGTCGACAAAGGCGGCAAGGTCTTCGGCGTCGAACCCCGCAACCACGACATCAACCGGATGCGGCTCTGCCCCAAGGGCATCAACGCCTACCAGCAGGTCAACCACCCCGACCGGCTCACCTCCCCCCTCATGCGGAGCAATCGCGACGAGCCCTTCCGCGAGGCGAGCTGGGAGGAGGCGCTCGACTTCACCGTCGCCGAGATCCGCCGCATCCAGGGCGAGTACGGCAACGACGCCTTCGGCCTGCTCGGCGGGGCCAGCCTCTACTCGGAGAAGACGTATCTGGTCGGGAAGTTCGCCCGCGTCGCCCTGAAGACCCGGCACGTCGACTACAACGGCCGCCTGTGCATGGTCTCCGCCGCCGGCGCCAACAAGCTGGCCTTCGGCATCGACCGGGCCGGCAACCCGTTCTCCGACATCCTCCTCACCGACTGCCTCCTCATCGCCGGCTCCAACGTCGGCGAATGCTTCCCCGTGATGACGCAGTACCTCTGGGGAGCCCGGGACCGCGGCGCCAGCCTGATCGTCGTCGACCCGCGCGAGACGGCGATCGCCCGCACCGCCGACCTCCACGTCGCCCTCAAGCCCGGCACCGACTCAGCCTTCTTCAACGCCGTCCTGCACGTGATCGTCGCCGAGGGCCTCACCGACGAGGCCTATCTCGCCGCGCACGCCACCGGCTGGGACGAGGTGAAACGAACCGTCGAGGCCTACCCGCCCTCCCGCTCCGCCCAGATCTGCGGAGTGCCCGAGGAGCAGATCGTGCAGACCGCCCGGATGTTCGCCGGCGCAGGCAAGGCCATGGCGTGGCATGCGCGCGGCGTCGAGCACCACTCCCAGGGCGTCGAGAACTGTCTGACGATCATCAACCTGTGCGCCGCCACCGGGAACATCGGCAAACCCGGCGCCGGCTACGGGACGATCACCGGCCAGGGCAACGGTCAGGGCGGCCGGGAGCACGGCCAGAAGTCCGACCTGCTGCCCGGCGGGCGCTCGATCACGAACCCCGAGCACCGCCGCCAGATCTGCGAGATCTGGGGCATCGAGGAGTCCGAACTCCCGCCCGCCGGTACCTCCATGATGGAGATGGTCTGGCAGATGCAGCGCGAGGAGATCCGCGGCCTGGTCGGCATCTGCAACAACCCCTTCGTCTCCCTCCCCAACTACGCGACCGTCAAGAACGGCTACGACACCCTCCAGTTCCACGCCCAGTTCGACTTCTTCCTCTCCGAGACCGCCGCCAACGCGCACGTCGTCTTCCCCGTCACCGTCTGGGCCGAGGACGAAGGCGTGATGGCCAACGCCGAGGCCCGGGTCGTCAAGCACAACAAGGCCCAGGAACCACCCGCCGGGGTCCGCACCGACACCTGGGTGATCTGCGAGCTCGCCAAACGCCTCGGCGCCGGCGACAAGTTCGCCTTCCCCGACTCCCGCTCCGTCTTCGAGGAGCTCCGCGTCGCCTCCGCGGGAACGGTCAACGACTACTACGGCATCACCTACGAACGCCTGGAGGAGACCGGCGGCATCGCCTGGCCCTGCCCCTCCACGGACCACCCGGGCACCCCCCGCCTCTTCGAGGACGGCAGGACCTACCACCCCGACGGCCTGATCCATCTGCAGGTCGTCGAATGGCACCCGCCCATGGACCCGTACAGCGAGGAGTACCCCCTCTCGCTCACCACCGGCCGCACCGTCGCCCACTTCCTCTCCGGCAACCAGACCCGCCGCCTGGGCGCCCTCGTCGAACAGACCCCACGCCCCTGGGTCGAGGTCCACCCCTCCCACGGCTTCCGCAACGGTGACCCCGTCCGTGTCGTCACCCGCCGCGGCAGCGAGGTCTTCCCCGCGCTGGTCACCGAGGCGATCCGCCCCGACACCGTCTTCGTGCCGTACCACTGGCCGATCCCCACGGCCGCCAACGCCCTGACCGTCGACGCCCTCGACCCGCGCTCGAAGATCCCCGAGTACAAGGTCTGCGCCGCCCGGATCGAGGCCGCGGAACGGATCGACGAGGTCCCCGCGCCCCCGACCGCCCCGGGACACGTCGCCTACCCGGAGGCCCAGGTCTCCCGCACCGACCCCCTGCCTCCCACGTCCCCCCAGGGCCGTGGCACCGCGGAGAGGAGCTGACGCCGCTCATGATGGGCCGCACGATCTTCATCGACCCCGGGCGCTGCATCGGATGCCAGGCGTGTGTCTCGGCCTGCCGCGAGTGCGACTCGCACCGCGGCAAGTCGATGATCCACCTCGACTACCCCGACGAGGGCCACTCCGTCGCCTCCCTTCCCACGGTCTGTATGCACTGCGAGGACCCGGTCGCACCCTGCGCCGAGGTCTGCCCCGCCGACGCGATCCTCGTCACCGCCGACGGCGTGGTGCAGCAGGCGGACACCACCCGCTGCATCGGCTGCGCCAACTGCGTCAACGCCTGCCCCTTCGGTGTCCCGAAGATCGACCTCCAGGCGAAGCTGCAGATGAAGTGCAACCTCTGCTACGACCGCACCGCCTACGGCCTCGCCCCGATGTGCGCCACCGTCTGCCCCACCGGCGCCCTCTTCTACGGGACCCTCGACGAGCTCCGCGCCGAACGTCCCGGCGTCGAGGTCGCCGACTCGTTCACCTTCGGCACCACCACCGTCTCCACGGGAGTGGCGATGGTCGTCCCCGCCGACAAGGTCCAATGGCCGGTCCCCGGCGGTCTCCCCGTCGTCGAGATCAATGGAGTGGACGTCCGATGAGCGTCACCGAGCAGCCACCCGCCGACGGCCCCGGAGCGGCAGACGCGGCCCAGGAAGCGCTGCACGACCGCATCGCGGCCGACTCGCTCACCACCCGACGCGACTATCTCCGGATCGTCGCCACCGTCTCCGGCGGCCTCGCCATCGGCGGCATCGGCGTCGCCTCCGGCATCCTGCACCGCCACGGAGACTCGGACGGGGCGCCCGAGGTGAAGAAGATCGCCGACCAGCTGCTGCCCGGCGAGTCCCTCGCCTTCCGCTACCCCGAGCAGGAGGACCGGGCGGTCGCGATCCGGCTGGAGGACGGCACCCTCGCCGGCTACTCGGCCGTCTGCACCCATCTCGCCTGCGCCGTGCTGTGGCGCAACGACCGGGGCAGCGAGGGCGAGCTGTACTGCCCCTGCCACGAAGGAGTCTTCGACGCCCGTACGGGAGAGGTGACCGCGGGCCCGCCGCCGCGCGCGCTGCCCAAGGTGCTCCTGGTGGAGGAGGCCGACGGCAGCGTCTGGGCCGTCGGCACCACGCGGTCCGGAGAGAGCGTCCAGGAAGGCCTCTGCCGCCAGCTCGGCACGGACCGGCCCGACCTGGCCGAACGCCTCGGCTGCCCTGGAGCCTCGGCGGGCGCAGCGGGGACGAGGAGTGAGCGCACATGACCGACACCCCGTTCCCCCGCGACCCGGAGTCCCCCAGGACACCGGGGGACCGACCCCCCGCCAAGGACCACGCCCGGGCCCCCGTACCCGGGACCGAGCCGCCGCCGCGCCCCGCGTACACGCCGGGCAGTGCGCAGCCGCGTCTGAACCGGCCCGTCCACGAGCGCTATCCCCAGATCCGGCCCACCAGCGGCTACGGCGACCCGCGGATCCGCCACACCGGCCCCGGACCCGGCGCCGGTACCGAGCAGGAGCCCGAGCGCTCGTCCAAGCTGAGCGCGCGCCTCACCCTGGCGCTCACCGTCCTCATCGGCCAGTTGTGGGGTCTGACGATCGTGGTCGACGAGTGGATGGCGGGCGACACCGGCACGGCCTGGTGGGGCGCCGGCTTCCTGGTGCTGTCGTTCCTCGTGGTCCTGGGTCTCTGGCTGCTCGACCCGAAAGACCGCTGATCGAGGGGGGAGACCCCGCTGATCAGGGCGGAAAAACCGCTGATCGAGGCGGTACGGGGCCGAATCACCGGCGTACCCTGGAGGTATGAGCACCGCCCCCGCCCACGGACCGCGAGACGCGAAGCAGCCCGGCACACAGCCCAACCCCGAGAACACCACGAAGCCGAAGCTGATCTTCGACGATCCACTGGACCAGCAATCCGCGGACGATACGGACCGCGGGTGGGGTGAGCGGCCTTCCGGCGGTAGTGACAGCGCCGCCGATCTCGCGCGCTTCCTCGAAGAGAAGCCGCCGCACCACCTCTGATGCCGGTGCGAGTCGCCGGCTAGGGGGTGGAGTGTGTCCCCGCTCCGGCGCCCGAGTTCGGGCCGCGCTGGGTGACCAGGTGGTCGCGGATCTCCTTGAGGACCTCCAGCTCGCTGACCTCCATGATCTCCTGGACGCCGTCCCGGGCCTTCTCCGCGTCCGCCCGCCTGGCCAGGTACTTCGCCATGGGCAGGACCATCAGGAAGTAGACGACGGCCGCGGTGATCAGGAAGCTCAGGGTGGCGCTGAGGACGAGACCCCACTCGATCTGGATGCCCTGCACCTCGCCGTTCACGACCGCGCAGGTGCCCTTCAGACAGGACTTGTAGCCCTCCAGGTCCTTGGTGCCGAAGGCGCCGACCACTGGGCTGATGACACCTTTGACGACCGCGTTCACGATGTTGGTGAACGCGGCACCGATGACGACCGCCACCGCCAGGTCGATCACGTTGCCGCGCATGAGGAAGGCCTTGAAGCCATCCATGACGCTTTCCTTCTTCGGGCTCACCGGGGCGCCTTTCGTTCCGTGTGCAGTTGGCGGAACCATTAGGTCGCGAACGACGCAGAGGCGTCCAATCCGTACACACGGAACGGTTACTTGACAGGCACTCCGTGCGAATCAGCACAGTGTCACCGCCAGTTGGGACGTGACACCCGCACCCGCCAGGGCCGTCGCCGTCGACCGCGGAACGGACAGGACGACCAGGGCCCCACCGTCAGGACGAGTCTCCTCCGTGCGCGGGACTTCTGCCACACGAGCGCCCGTGGCGACCACCCGGGCCGTACCGCCCCCGCCCATCGGCGAGTTGGGGGCGGCGATCACGTCGACCCGGTCGCCGGGGTGCAGTAACCGTACAGCCGCCGCGTCCGCGATCCGCACCGGCGCCGACACCAGCCGCACCGCGGCCGGACGACGCTGCTCCTTCGCCGCCGGGCGCGCCGGCGGATCCGCGGACACCTCGCCCCCGCCCGCCACGGCCAGCGCCGCCGCGCTCATCGCGAGGACCACGGCCGGTGCCCGCCGTCGGCGCCGCAACACCCGCCGCAGCCGCTGCCGCCCGCCCCGCACCCGCAGCGGCTCGAAGAGCGGGACACCGCACGTCTCGGGAACGGGGGAGAGGAACGGAACGGGGGAGAGGAACGGAGCGGGGGAGGGGCCAAGAGGAGGGGAGGTCGTCATCGCCGAACCGCCTGTCAGGAAGTCGAGCCCCCGGACCGTCCGGAGAGCCGCTCCCACGATCCCGGCCGAGCGAACATCCCGCTCCAGCCTGTGGATCGGTCCGGAACTGTGGACAACTCCCTCACCCACCAGGGGGATTTACGGCAGCTCGATCCCCAGGTCCCAGCCGTCGTGCGCGTGCGTGCACAGGCAGTCCCGGTCCGCCGTGTCCGGCAGGGCGCCGACCGCGTCGAAGAGCACCTCACGGAGCCGCCCGACGTTCGCGCCGAACACCTGCAGCACCTCGGTGTGCGAGACCCCCTCACCCGTCTCCGCGCCCGCGTCCAGGTCCGTGACCAGCGCCATCGAGGTGTAGCAGAGCCCCAGCTCCCGGGCGAGGATCGCCTCCGGGTGCCCGGTCATCCCCACCACCGACCAGCCGGCCGCCGCGTGCCAGCGGGACTCGGCCCGGGTCGAGAACCGCGGTCCCTCGACGACGACCATCGTGCCGCCGTCCACCGGCTCCCAGCCACGCCCGCGGGCCGCCTTCAGGGCCACCCGCCGCCCGTCCGGGCAGTACGGGTCGGCGAAGGTGGTGTGCACGACGTTCGGCACGGCGCCGCCCCAGGCCTCCGGCAGCGGCTCCCCGTCGAAGTACGTCTGCGCCCGGGTCTTCGTGCGGTCCACCAGCTGATCCGGTACGAGCAGCGTCCCCGGGCCGTACTCCTCCTGCAGGCCGCCCACCGCGCAGGGCCCGAGCACCTGCCGTACGCCCACCGAGCACAGCGCCCAGAGGTTGGCGCGGTAGTTGATCCGGTGCGGCGGCAGGGTGTGTCCGCGGCCGTGCCGGGGCAGGAACGCGACCTGCCGTCCCGCGATCTCGCCGAGGAAGAGGCTGTCGCTCGGGCTGCCGTACGGGGTGTCCACGGACACCTCCGTCACGTCCTCCAGGAAGGTGTAGAACCCCGAGCCGCCGATCACACCGATGTCCGCGTACGCCTTGGTCGCCATGGTCGTCAGATTAACTGCCCCCACAACGCGGCCCCCTTGCAACGCCGGCCCCACAACGCCGAAAGCCCCACCGCGCACAGGCGGCAGGGCTCTCGGGGAAACCTGGATCAGGCGGCCGAGCTGGAGGAGCTCGAGCTGGACGACGAGCTCGAGGCGGACGAGCTCGACGAAGCGGCCGGCTTCGCGTCCGAGGACGAGCCGGACGACGAGGACGCGGAAGAAGTCGTGGAGGACTTCGACGCGGGGGAGCTGCTGGACGACGAGCCGCGGCTGTCGTTCCGGTAGAAGCCGGATCCCTTGAAGACGATGCCGACCGCCGAGAACACCTTCTTCAGGCGTCCCTTGCAGCTGGGGCACTCGGTCAGCGCGTCATCGGTGAACTTCTGCACCGCCTCGAGGCCCTCGCCGCACTCGGTGCACTGGTACTGGTAGGTCGGCACTTGTCTTCCTCCTGGCACTCACACTCATCGAGTGCTAACGACGATCCATACTGACGCATTCCGCGGGATCAGTCCACCGTCACCGGCACTCGGTGACCGATACCACGTGCAGTGACCCGCCCCGGCGCCCGGGGCGTCAGCCGCGAGCGCAGCGCGAGCAGGGTGGCCAGCGCGAGCGCGGTACCGACCAGCGGCACCAGGAATCCGGTGCTCGCGCCGTGCTCGTCGGCGAGCCGGCCGGCGACCGTCACGGCCGCCGCCTGGCCCAGCGCCACGGCGCCCGTGAGCCAGGTGAAGGCCTCGGTGCGGGCGGAGGCCGGGACCAGGGTCTCGACGATGGTGTAGCCGGTGATCAGGGCCGGGGCGATGCACAGACCCACGATCAGGCCGAGCGCGCCGAGTAGCAGCACGGAGTGTGCGGACCAGAGCAGCGAGGCCGCCACGGTCAGCCCGGCGTAGCCCAGGATCAGGCGCTTGCGCGGGCCGATCTTCCAGGCGACGGCGCCGCACGCGATGCCCGCGAGCATGTTGCCCGCGGCGAAGATCCCGTAGAGCAGGCCGTTGGCGCCGGGGTTGCCGATCTCCTCGGAGAACGCGGTCAGCGAGACCTGCATACCGCCGAAGACCGAGCCGATGCCCAGGAAGGCGACGGCCAGCACCCGGACGCCCGGGATGGACAGGGCGGAGACGCGCGGCCCGCTGGACGCGGCGGCCATGAGCCCGTGGGCGGGCTGGGTGCGCCGCTGGGCGGCGAAGAACAGGCCGCCGAAGAGCGTGAGCGCCGCCTCGGCGATCAGGCCGGCCGCCGGGTGGACGCCGGTGCAGAGCGCGGTGGCGAGCACCGGGCCGACGACGAAGGTGAACTCGTCCGTGACCGACTCGAAGGCCGCGGCCGTCGGCATCAGCGGGGAGTTCTCCAGCTTCGCCGTCCAGCGGGCGCGGACCATGGGCCCGATCTGCGGGACGGAGGCGCCGGCCGGTACGGCGGCGAGGAACAGGGCCCACATCGGGGCGCCCGCCAGGGCGAGCACCACGAGCAGGGAGACGGCGGCGGAGTGGATGAGCACGCCGGGGACCAGGACGGCGCGCTGGCCGAAGCGGTCGGCGAGCTTGCCGCTCTGCGGGGCGAAGAGCGCCATGGAGACGCCGGTGACGGCGGCGACCGCGCCCGCGCTGCCGTACGAGCCGGTGGTGTGCTGGACGAGCAGGACGATGCCGATCGTCAGCATCGCGAACGGCTGCCGGGCGGCGAAGCCGGGGAGCAGGAAGGACAGGGCTCCGGGGGTACGCAGGAGCTGTCCGTAGCCGGCGCGCTTGCCGTTCTTCGCGGCGCGCCTGCCCGTCTTCGCGGGCGTTTCGGGCGCTGCGGGAGCGACGGGGCCTTCGAGTACGGCAGAGCCTTCGGGCGCTGCGGACGCGTCAGGCCGCGGGTCGGTGACCGTGGACACCACGGTCCTTGCCTTTCTGCCGCCTGGTAGCGCGCCCGTGCACGGTGGTGCGGGCGCCGCCGAGAGCTGTCCTCATGCGCGGAACTGCGGTAGATACCGGGCCCCACTGCGGAGGGCGTCACGGCCGCCATACGGTCGCGCCAGCTCTGCGTCAGGCAGAGTTGGTTCGATCAAGTGTGCCTTCATGGTACAGGGAAGGGCGTCTTCCCGCCTGGGAAAACGCCCCTCGATCTGAATCTATGCCTGTGATTAACCGGACGTTCGCTTTCCGCCCGGTAGATGCGGCCCGTGCCAGTGCTTGTGGCCCCGCTCGGAGACGGCCGTGGAGCCGCCCGTCCCGAGCCACCCGGCCAGCTTTCCGCCCTGCCCGACGGCGCGCAGCCGCCGCTCGGTGGCGTCCCGTACCGGGTCCGTCGCGACGACGAGCAGTTCGTCCCCGTGCCGCAGCACCGTCGCAGGACCGGGCACGAAGCTCGTCTCCTCCCGTACGACGAGGGTGACCGCGGCCCCGGCAGGGAGGCGCAGCTCCGCGACCTCCACGCCGTGCATCTTCGAGCCCTCCGGGATGGCGACGGACAGCAGATGTCCGCGCAGCCGCTCCAGCGGTGCGGACTCGACGCCGAGGTCGGCGGCCTCCGAGGAGTCGCCCAGCTTCAGGGCCCGCGCCAGCCAGGGCAGCGTCGGCCCCTGCACCAGCGTGTAGACCACGACGAGGACGAAGACGATGTTGAAGACCCGCTCGCTGCCCTCGATCCCGTAGACCATCGGGATCGTGGCGAGAATGATGGGGACGGCTCCGCGCAGGCCGGCCCAGGACATGAGGGCCTGTTCCTGCCAGGGGATGCGGAACGGCAGCAGGCTGACGAGAACCTCCATGGGCCGCGCCACCATCGTGAGGACCAGGCCGATGACCACCGCCGGCCAGAAGTCGTCGACCAGCTTGCTGGGAGTGACCAGCAGACCGAGCAGGACGAACATGCCGATCTGGGCGATCCAGCCGAGCCCCTCGGCGAAGCCGCGGTTGGCCGGGGCGTGCGGCAGCTTCGCGTTGCCGAGGACCATCGCGGCCAGATAGACGGCGAGGAAGCCCGAGCCGTGGGCCAGGGCGCCCGCCGCGTACGCGACCACCGCGATGGCCATGACGGCGATCGGGTAGAGGCCGGAGGCGGGCAGGGCGACGTGCTTCAGTCCGAACGATCCGATGAAGCCGACCCCGAGGCCGATGGCGGCGCCGATGGCCAGTTCCATGGCGATGGTGCCGACCAGGACGTACCAGCTGTCGATGGGGCCCGCCGTCGAGAAGGCGACGACGAGGATGACGACCGGGGCGTCGTTGAAGCCGGACTCGGCCTCCAGGACACCGGTCACCCGCGAGGGCAGCGGCACCTTGCGCAGGACGGAGAAGACGGCGGCGGCGTCCGTCGAGGAGACGACCGCGCCGATGATCAGCGCCTGCCGCCAATCCAGGCCCACCAGATAGTGGGCGGCCGCGGCCGTGATGCCCACGCTCACCGCGACGCCGACGGTCGACAGCACGACCGCCGCGGGCAACGCGGGTTTGATCTCCTTCCACTTCGTGCCCAGGCCACCTTCGGCGAGGATCACGACAAGGGCCGCGTAGCCGATCACCTGGGTCAGTTCGGCGTTGTCGAAGGCGACGTTGCCGATCCCGTCCTGCCCGATGGCGACCCCGATCCCGAGGTACAGGAGCAGGCTGGGGAGCCCGCTCCGGGACGAGATCCGCACCGCCGCGACAGCGATGAGCAGCACGAGCGAGCAGATGAGCAGGAGTTCATTGAGCTGGTGGACAGTCAGTGGGCGATCCTTCCCCTCGCGTGCGGCCGGATCGTTCCTCCAGCAGCCGGTACTTCGTTACCTTACCTAATCTTTAACGCTTTCTTGACGCCCTCCTGGCGTCTCTCCCGGTCTCTCCTCGATCATTCGTGCGGTCCGCTTATCGGCACCCAGTCCGGGCCGCCCGGACGCTGCGCCTAAGGTTGCTCCCGTACTCCAGGACCACCCTGCCCCTCGAAGGACAGAGATGCCCTCCAACACGACCGCGCCTCCCGCCAAGAAGAAGGGGCGACGTGCCCGCCTGATCGTCCTCGTCCTGGTCCTCGCACTGGTGGCGGGCGTCGGCTACGGCGGGTACTGGGGCGTCAGCACTGTCCGGGCCTCGTTCCCGCAGACCACGGGCGAACTCCGGCTCGACAGGCTCTCCGGCCAGGTCGAGGTCAAGCGCGACGCCTACGGGGTCCCGCAGATCTACGCGGACACCGAGGCCGACCTCTTCCGCGCCCAGGGCTACGTCCAGGCCCAGGACCGCTTCTACGAGATGGACGTCCGCCGTCACATGACGTCGGGCCGGCTGTCCGAGATGTTCGGCAAGGACCAGGTCGACACCGACGCCTTCCTGCGCACCCTGGGCTGGCGGCAGGTTGCCCAGCAGGAGTACGACAAGGTCCTGTCGGCGGAGACGAAGAAGAATCTCCAGGCCTACGCCGAGGGCGTCAACGCCTATCTCAAGGACCGGGACCCCTCGGACGTCTCGGTCGAGTACGCGGCACTGGCGTTCGCCGGCGACTACGAGATCGAGCCCTGGACCCCCGTCGACTCGGTGGCCTGGCTCAAGGCGATGGCCTGGGACCTGCGCGGCAACATGCAGGACGAGATCGACCGCTCCCTGATGACGAGCCGGCTCAGCGCCGCGCAGATCAAGGAGCTGTACCCGCAGTACCCGTACGACCTGCACCAGCCGATCGTCGAGGGCGCGGGCAAGGGCGGCGGCAACGACGCCGACGACGCGACCACCGGCACCGGCGCCCAGGGATCCACCGACGGCACCGGCTCCGACAGCTCGACGAGCGGCGGCGCGAACGGCGCCCTGGAGGGGATGCAGTCCCAGCTCGGCGCGCTCTCCGACGCCCTCGACGAGATCCCCGCGCTGCTCGGTCCCAACGGCAACGGCATCGGTTCGAACTCCTGGGTCGTCTCCGGGCAGTACACGACCTCCGGCAAGCCGCTGCTCGCCAACGACCCGCACCTCGCGCCGATGCTGCCGTCCCTCTGGTACCAGATGGGCCTGCACTGCCGCTCCGTCTCGGCGACCTGCCGCTACGACGTCGCCGGCTACACCTTCTCCGGTACGCCCGGCGTGATCATCGGCCACAACGACACCATCGCCTGGGGCCTCACCAACCTCGGCGCCGACGTCACGGACCTCTATCTGGAGAAGGTCGGCGACACGGGCTACCTGGTCGACGGCAGGATCAAGCCGTTCACGACCCGCGACGAGGTCATCAAGATCGCGGGCGGCGGCAGCCGGAAGATCACGATCCGCTCGACCGGCAACGGCCCGCTCGTCTCCGACCGCTCCTCGGACCTGGAGAAGGTCGGCCAGAAGGCCCCCGTCGGCAACGCCGCCCCGGACCGCGGCACCGGCTACGCCGTCTCCCTCCGGTGGACGGCCCTGCAGCCCGGCAAGTCCATGGACGCGATCTTCGAGCTCAACCGCGCCCAGAACTTCAAGCAGTTCCGCGCCGCGGCCGAGCACTTCGAGGTCCCCTCCCAGAACCTGATCTACGCCGACGCCGAGAACATCGGCTACCAGGCGCCCGGCAAGATCCCGGTCCGCGCCGAGGGACACAGCGGCACCGTGCCCGCGCCCGGCTGGGACTCCTCGTACCGGTGGAAGGGCTACATCCCGTACGACAAGCTGCCGTACGAGGAGAACCCCGAGCGCGGCTACATCGTCACCGCCAACCAGGCCGTCGTCGACGCCGACAAGTACCCCTACCTCCTTACGGAGGACTGGGGTTACGGCTCGCGCAGCCAGCGGATCAACGACCTCATCGAGTCGAAGACCAAGGACGGCGGCAAGATCTCGCCGGACGACATGCGGACCATGCAGATGGACAACCGCAGCGAGATCGCGACCCTCCTCAACCCGCTCCTGCTGAAGATCGACATCTCGGACCCCTACGTCCGCGAGGCGCAGAAGCTGCTGGAGGGCTGGGACTACACCCAGGAGCCCGACTCGGCCGCCGCCGCGTACTTCAACGCGGTCTGGCGCAACGTGCTCAAGCTCGCCTTCGGCGACAAGCTGCCCAAGGAGCTGCGGGCCGAGGGCGACTGCATCAACGTCCGCCCCGCCGACTCCACCGGCCTCCCGGTCGACGAGCAGAACAAGCGGGTACGGGAGTGCGGCGAGCGCGACGGCGACACGGCGCAGCCGGACGGCGGCGACCGCTGGTACGAGGTGGTCCGCCCGCTCCTCAAGCAGGAGAACAGCACGTGGTGGAAGACCGAGGCCAACCGCACCGACCAGGCCACCGAGAACCGTGACCAGCTGCTCGCCCGCGCCATGGAGGACGCCCGCTGGGAGCTGACCGCCAAGCTCGGCAAGGACGTCTCCACCTGGAGCTGGGGCCGGCTGCACCAGCTGACCCTGAAGAACCAGACCCTCGGCACCGCAGGACCGGGCTTCATCCAGTCGCTGCTCAACCGCGGCCCCTGGAACCTGGGCGGCGGCGAGGCGGCGGTGAACGCGACCGGCTGGAACGCGGCCGGCGGCTACGACGTCGTCTGGGTCCCGTCGATGCGGATGGTCGTCAACGTCGGCGACTGGGACAGGTCGCGCTGGATCAACCTGTCCGGCGCCTCGGGGCACGCGTACCACTCGCACTACACCGACCAGACCGACGCGTGGGTCAAGGGCGAGCTGCTCGGCTGGTCCTTCGGCAAGGCGGCGGTCGACGCCTCGACGAAGGAGACGCTGATCCTGAAGCCGTAGCAGGCTTCAGGGGCGCTCGAAGCGCCTGACCCCCTCCGGGGTCACCACCGCGTGCACGGGGTGGTCGTGCGGTTCCTCAGGGACCCGGGCGACCACCTCGTTCGCGTAGAGGAGCACCACCAGGGACGGATGGGCGTCCGCCCGTGCGAGCCGGGCGAGCACGCGGTCGTACGAGCCGCCGCCCCTGCCCAGGCGCATCCCGCGCTCGTCGACCGCGAGTCCGGGCAGCAGCACCACGTCCGCCTCGCACACCGCCTCCGGACCCAGCCGCGGCCCCGTCGGCTCCAGCAGGCCCCGGCCCGCCTTCGCCAGGCTCTCCGCGCCCTCGTACGCGGCCCAGTCCAGGTCGTTGTCGGGGAGCAGCACCGGCAGCAGGACGCGGACGCCCCGCTCGCGCAGGACGTCGAGCAACGCGCGCGTGCCCGGCTCGCGGCCGACCGACACATAGGCGGCGACGGTCGACGCCCCCGCCAACTCGGCCAGTTCTCGCGCACCCCGGGCGAACAGCTCGCCGGTGGATTCGGCATCATGAATGGTCAGCCGGGCGCGGGCGGCGAGCAGATGGCGACGCAGGGCGGTCTTTTCGGACGTATCGCCCGTCACAGGGAACTCACGTGATGTCACGAACCTCTCGTATCCCTCTTTACCCATGGGAAGCCAATGGGAGGCCCATCTTCCTCTCATATCGAACAGCTATCATGCGCCCATGACTCAGTCCCCCACCAGGATCAGCAAGGCTGTCATCCCGGCCGCCGGTCTCGGCACGCGCTTCCTTCCGGCCACCAAGGCCACGCCGAAGGAGATGCTCCCGGTCGTCGACAAGCCCGCGATCCAGTACGTCGTCGAGGAGGCGGTCACCGCCGGCCTCTCCGACGTCCTCATGATCACCGGTCGTAACAAGCGTCCCCTCGAGGACCACTTCGACCGGAACTATGAGCTGGAGGAGGCGCTGACCCGCAAGGGGGACGCGGAGCGCCTCTCCAAGGTCCAGGAGTCCAACGACCTCGCGACCATGCACTACGTGCGTCAGGGCGACCCGCGCGGTCTCGGACACGCCGTGCTCTGCGCGGCCCCGCACGTCGGCGACCAGCCCTTCGCCGTCCTGCTCGGCGACGACCTCATCGACCCGCGCGACCCGCTGCTCTCCCGGATGGTGGAGATCCAGGAGCGCGAGGGCGGCAGCGTGATCGCGCTGATGGAGGTCGAGCCCTCGCAGATCCACCTCTACGGCTGCGCCGCCGTCGAGGCGACCATCGACTCGGACGTCGTGAAGGTGACGGACCTCGTCGAGAAGCCGTCCCCTGCCGAAGCGCCCAGCAACTACGCGATCATCGGCCGCTACGTCCTCGACCCCGCCGTCTTCGGGATAATCCGCGAGACCGAGCCGGGCCGCGGCGGCGAGATCCAGCTGACCGACGCCCTGCAGAAGCTCGCCAAGGACGAGAAGATCGGCGGCCCGGTCCACGGTGTGGTCTTCAAGGGCCGGCGCTATGACACCGGTGACCGCGGCGACTATCTCCGTGCCATTGTCAGACTCGCGTGCGAACGTGATGACCTGGGCCCGGACTTCCGGACCTGGCTTCGCAGTTACGTCACCGAGGAGATGTAGCCACTTGAGCAGCAGTGCGGCACCGGAGTCCGGCGATCTGCCCGGCGTTCCGTCCGGCGAAGCGTCCGCCGATCCCTGCGCGGGTCCCTCCCGCGACCTGTGGTCGGTGGACGAGCACCTCGACGACATCCTGGCGGCGGTCTCCCCGCTCGAACCCATCGAGCTGCAACTGCCGGAGGCCCAGGGCTGCGTCCTCGTCGAGGACGTCACGGTGCCGGTCGCACTGCCCCCGTTCGACAACAGCTCCATGGACGGCTACGCGGTCCGGGTCGCCGATGTGGCCGGTGCCACCGACGAGTTCCCGGCCGTCCTGACCGTCATCGGAGACGTGGCCGCCGGCGCCGACGGCCTGCCCGTCGTCGGCCCCGGCCAGGCCGCCCGGATCATGACAGGCGCCCCGCTGCCGCCCGGCGCCGAAGCCGTCGTCCCGGTCGAATGGACCGACGGCGGTACGGGCGAGGGCGCGGCGAGCGGGATGCGCGCCGCCAGCGCCGCCCCCGAGGGCGCCGGCGGCGAGGTCCGCGTCCACCGGCCCGCCGAGGCCCGCGCGCACGTCCGCGCACGCGGCAGCGACGTCCAGGCCGGTGACCTGGCCCTGGAGGCCGGGACGGTCCTCGGACCGCCCCAGATCGGGCTGCTCGCCGCGATCGGCCGCGCCACGGTGCGGGTGCGCCCCCGCCCGCGCGTCGTCGTGCTCTCCACCGGCAGCGAACTGGTCCAGCCCGGCGAGGAGTTGCGCGAGGGCCAGATCTACGACTCCAACAGCTTCGCGCTGGCCGCCGCCGCACGCGACGCCGGCGCCATCGCCTACCGGGTCGGCGCCGTCACCGACGACGCCGACACGCTCCGGGCCACCATCGAGGACCAGCTGATCCGCGCCGACCTGCTCGTCACCACGGGCGGCGTCAGCGTGGGCGCGTACGACGTGGTCAAGGAGACGCTGACCGCCGACGGACGGGTCGACTTCCGCAAGCTGGCCATGCAGCCGGGCAAGCCGCAGGGCTTCGGGACGATCGGCCCCGAGCACACCCCGCTGCTAGCCCTGCCGGGCAACCCGGTCTCCTCGTACGTCTCCTTCGAGCTCTTCGTGCGGCCCGCGATCCGGGCCCTGATGGGCCTCGAAGATCTCCACCGCCCCCGGGTCCGCGCCGTGCTCAA
Source organism: Streptomyces sp. NPDC056222 (assembly GCF_042264065.1). Lineage (NCBI taxonomy): Bacteria > Bacillati > Actinomycetota > Actinomycetes > Kitasatosporales > Streptomycetaceae > Streptomyces > Streptomyces sp. NPDC056222. Next base: position 27,200 of record NZ_JBHJTL010000087.1, read on the forward strand.
GGCCGACAGGGCGCTCTCGTCCCCGGCCGGCCGCCGCCAGTTCCTGCGCGGGACGTACGACGCCGAGTCCGGCACCGTCACTCCGGTGGGCGGAGCGGGCTCCCATCTGATCGCGGCGCTCGCGCACGCGAACGCCCTGCTCGTCGTCCCTGAAGAGGCCACCGGCATGGAGCCCGGGCACGAGCTGGACGTGGTCCTCCTCGGCTGAGGAGGCGCTGGTGGCGGTACCGTGGCGTCCCACACAGCGACCGGGAGTGTCACGGCCATGAGCACGCAGCAAGGACTCACCCACATCGACGAGGCGGGTGCGGCCCGCATGGTCGACGTCTCCGCGAAGGACGTCACGGCGCGGACCGCACGGGCCAGTGGCCGCGTCCTCGTCTCGCCGCGCGTGATCGAGCTGCTGCGGGGCGAGGGCGTACCGAAGGGCGACGCGCTCGCCACCGCCCGGATCGCAGGGATCATGGGCGCGAAGAAGACCCCCGACCTCATTCCGCTCTGCCACCCGCTGGCCGTCTCGGGCGTGACGCTCGACCTCACGGTCGCGGACGACGCGGTGGAGATCCTGGCGACCGTGAAGACCACGGACCGCACGGGCGTGGAGATGGAGGCCCTGACGGCGGTCTCGGTGGCCGCACTGACGGTCGTCGACATGATCAAGGCGGTCGACAAGGGCGCGGTCATCTCCGACGTACGGGTGGAGGAGAAGACGGGCGGCAAGTCGGGCGACTGGACCCGGGAAGGGGCCGAGTCGTGACGCGCGGTGGCCGGGTGACCGGGGCGCACGCCCACGAGGAGCCCGCCCAGGAGCCCGCCCCGGCGGCGGGCGCGGATCTCGGCAGCGCCCTCAACGCCCCGTACTCCGCCCTCGTCGTCACCGCCTCCAACCGGGCGGCGGCCGGCGTCTACGAGGACAGGGGCGGCCCGCTGCTCGCCGAAGGGCTGGCCCGCATGGGCTTCGCCGTGGACGGCCCGCAGGTCGTCCCGGACGGCGCGCCGGTCGAGGCCGCGCTCCGGGCCGGGGTCGAGGCCGGGTACGACGTCATCCTCACCACCGGCGGCACCGGCATCTCGCCCACCGACAGGACCCCCGACGTCACCCGCCGGGTCCTCGACCACGAGATCCCCGGCATCCCCGAGGCGATCCGCGCCCACGGCCGGGAGAAGGTGCCGACCGCCGCGCTCTCCCGGGGCCTCGCCGGTGTCGCGCGCGGGACCGTGATCGTGAACCTGCCGGGCTCCTCGGGCGGGGTACGCGACGGCATCGCCGTACTGGAACCGCTCCTGCGGCACGCGGTCGACCAGGTCCGCGGCGGCGACCACCCGAGACCGTCATGATCCCGTCCTGGCCCGTGGTCCTCTCGGACGGAGACGTCGTGCTCCGTCCGATAAAGATGCGTGACCAGAAGGTCTGGCGCGAGGTCAACCGGCGCAACCGCGACTGGCTGCGCCCGTGGGAGGCGACGGTTCCGCCGCCGGCCCCGGGCGGTCCGGTCGCGCAGCGGCCGACGTACCGGCAGATGGTCCGCCATCTGAGGGCCGAGGCCAACGCCGGCCGCATGCTGCCCTTCGTGATCGAGTACCGCGGCGAGCTCGTCGGTCAGTTGACCGTGGCCGGGATCACCTGGGGCTCGATGTGCTCGGGCCATGTCGGCTACTGGGTGGACAGCGCGGTGGCAGGCCGCGGCGTCATGCCGACGGCGGTCGCGCTCGCCGTGGACCACTGCTTCCGTTCGGTCGGACTGCACCGGATGGAAGTCTGCATTCGGCCCGAGAACGGCCCCTCGCGACGGGTCGTGGAGAAATTGGGATTCCGGGAGGAAGGGCTCCGGCCGCGCTACCTCCACATCGACGGGGCGTGGCGGGACCATCTCGTCTTCGCGCTCACCGCCGAGGAAGTGCCCGAGGGGCTGCTTCGCCGCTGGCACCTGGCACGTCCCTCCCACCCCGCCCAATGAAATAAGTGTTCGAATTCAATCAGCAGTTGATCCTCAATCGATCTGAACAATCACAAAAAAGTTCAGTGATATCAGCCAGATCGTGCGACACACCGGGCCAATTGGCCGATGCCCGTAACGGAACCCCTCTACGGTGTGAGGCGTGAGCAGCAGCGGCCTCATCTACGCAGTCATCGTCGGGGCCTGGGCCGCCTACTTGGTACCGATGTGGCTCCGCAGGCAGGACGAGCTCAACGAGGCCCGTCCGACGGAACGCTTCAGCACCGCCATCCGGCTCCTGTCCGGACGGGCGGGAATGGAGCGCCGATACGCCAAGGAGCTGAAGGACCGGGACCGTAGGGCGGACGACGCGGAGCCCGACGCGGACCCGGACGTCGAGACGGAGCATCTCAGCTCGGTCGACGTCCGGGCCTTCTCCGCGCCCGCGGCCAGGACGGAAGCCCGCCTGGAGATCCCGGAACCGGCACCCGCCCCGGCACCCGCCGCCGCGCGCAGGCCCTCCAAGGCGGCCGCCGAGCGCGCCCGCCGCGGCAAGGTCCTCGCCCGGCGCCGACGCACCACGGTCGTCCTCTTCCTCGCCTTCACCCTCGGCGCGGTCGTCGCCGCGGTCGGCGGCCTCGCGTTCCTGTGGGCCCCGGCGGTCCCCGCGGTGCTGCTGAGCGCGTACATCGTGCATCTGCGCACGACGGAACGCCGGCGCTTCGTGTACGTGATGGACCGCCGCCGCGCCGAGGCGGCGGCGGCACGCCTGCGCGAGAGCCGGCCGCAGCGACGGCAGCCGGTGCCGGACGCCGACGAGGAGCCCGCCCGCCCGGAACCCGAACCTGCACCTTCGGTCTCCCCGCAGGAGGCCGGCCGTCGCGCGCTCGTCGAGCAGACGGACCACGCGGAATGGGTGGACCAGCAGCGCGAGCGCGGCCCGGCCCGCGGCGACAGCTGGGACCCCGTCCCCGTCCCGCTCCCCACCTATGTCACCGCCCCGGTCGCCCCGCGGGCGACGAGCGGCGTCGACATCACGGACCCGGAGACCTGGAGCTCGGCCCGCTCCTCCACGGCGGCGGACCCGACCCCGGCACCGTCCCCGACCCCGGCGCCCGCCCCCCGCCAGCGCACGAACCAGCCGCGCCGCCAGCGCGACCACGGCCGCACGCCGCTCTTCGACCAGTACGCGGACGACGACCGCCCCCGCGCGGCCAACGAATGACCCTCGGCCGCGGGGCCTTCGGGCCCCTCGGCTGACCTGCGGGGGAACGGATTTCCTTGCACCCCGATCGGGATGCTAATGTTTCACACGTCGCAAGGGCCTGTGGCGCAGTCTGGTAGCGCACCTCGTTCGCATCGAGGGGGTCTGGGGTTCAAATCCCCACAGGTCCACAAGCGCAGGACGAGATCCCGTCCGATCGAAAGATCGGGCGGGATCTCGTCGTTTCCGGGCGCTTCGTTTCCGCGGGCGCGCAGGAATCACCGACTGCGGTCCAGGACGAGCTCCCGGAGCTCGGCGGCGGAGTCGGCGGCGAGCCGGTAGATGCCCTGAATGCTCGCCGACCTCATCAGCCGCCCGTCCTCGACGTGCTTGAGCCTGCGCTCGCCCCGGCGGGACGTGAACGTCAGCCGCCCCAACAGATCGGCGGGGACGACCGTGTCGAACGCGAGGGGAGAACCGGGCGGCCCGAGCAGCACTTCGGTGACCCCGCCGCCCGCCTTCAGCGCCCTCCAGTCCAGAAGCTTCGCGTAGTCCTCGTCGGCGAGCTCCGTCCCCGCGTCCTCGTACGGGATGAACCGCGACACCTCCATGGCTCCCAGCACGTGCAGGCGGGTGCGGAAGGCCCGGACGGGAAAGATCGTGTCACCGGGCTTCACACCTGCCCGCTCGAAGCTGGGCAGCGACTGGTGCGGGCCGCCGAACAACATCGTCAGGCGCAGGCCGGCGTAGCCGGAGCGCTCGAGGTACCGGCACAGATCGTTGGTCCACAGCGTGGTGTAGGAGTTCGGCACGGCAGAACCGTAGACGCACCCGCTGACAACCGGTCCCTGACGGCGGTGCGATGCCGTCCCAACGTTCCATCCCGCGTTCTGGCTTGCTGCGTTCCCGCAGGTCAGATGGGGTGGAACGTCCCAGCGTCCCGAACCGGCGGTGAGAGCTGGCGGCCGTGGCGACCGCGGCGGCACGGTGGTGACCAGGCCGCCGGACGAGGCGGTCGGCCACCACCTACGGGGAGTTCACATGCGTACCTTCCGCACCCGCACCACCGTCCTTGCCGCCACCACCGCCGCACTCGCCCTCGCACTCACCGCCTGCGGCGGGGCGGACGACGCCGGTACGAAGGACAAGAAGGCCGCCGCGTCCGTCTCACAGGTCACGCCCAGCACCGGAGCCACGGAGAGCGGCACCGGCACCACGGGCGGCACCGGAGCCACGGAGACCGGCACCGGCACCGGCACCACGGGCGGCAACGGCACCTCAGGTGGGGACACGTCGGGCGCGGCGACGTCCGCCGCACAGACCGGCGCCAAGAAGAAGAACGACGGCAGCACCCCGGCCTGCACCGCCAACGACGTGAAGATCTCCGCGGTCAAGCAGGACGGCGTACCCACCACGCACATCACCCTGACCGCCACGAACGTCTCGGGCCGCTCCTGCACCCTGCTCCAGTACCCGCTGATCGCGTTCGGCGACATCCAGACGGCCAAGGACGTCCCGTCCGTCGCCAAGAGCAAGCCGGGCACGCCCGTCGTCCTCTCCGCCGGCGCCCCGGCCTACGCCGCCGTGCGCATCAACAACGGCGGAGTCGACGAGGAGAACCGCGCCGTGACCTCGTTCAACGTGAACCTCTTCGCCAAGGACGGCCCGGCGGAGGGCAGCAAGGTGGTCAAGGCTCCCGCCGGCGGCATCGCCGTCGACGACGCGGCCGCCAGGACCGGCTACTGGACGCACGAGCTGCGCAACGGCGCCGACGAGTTCTGATCCCCCCGCACTCCCCGGTGGGCGAGGGTGGCCGCGGCGGCGCGGCCCCCCCAG
>NZ_JBHJTL010000088.1:0-31891 GCF_042264065.1 Streptomyces sp. NPDC056222
GGGGGGGTGACCCCCCGCCCTATCCCGCCCCCCCCCCCCCGCGGGGCGCCGGCACCCCCGCGCCGGCCCCCGGCAGCACAGTCGGCCACCGTCCGGTTCCCATGTCGGCCGACGGGGGCGATGTCGGTGGCGCATGCGACGATCCAGGCGTGATCGTCTCGCTTGATTCCTTGTTGCCCACCGCCGGTACGCATGTCTCGACGACCTATGCCGACTGGGTCGCCGCACACGACCCGGACGCGGCCGTGACCGCCCGTGACCTGGTCGACGACATGGGCTCCGAACTCAACCGGTCCTGGACCAAGCCCGGTCGGTTCGTCGACTCGATGGCCGCACGCGCGCGGCGGCTGCCGCCGGCCCACCTGCCGTGGTTCTGGGACACCGTGGGCCACCGGCTGATCGGTTACGGCAGCAGGCCGGGCGGGCGGGCGTACGCGGCGGCGCGGGCGGCGGAGGCGCAGCACGGGTTGCCGGTGGATCCCGCCTACCGCCGGGCCAACGCGCTGCTGTTCGCCACGGGCGGGGCCATGCCCGCCAAGGAGTTCGGGGCCCATCAGCGTTTCCTCGCCGAGACGTTGGAGCCGGCCGCGGCGCATGCGGCCCTGGACGCGTTCCTGACCGCGTGGGCGGGCTCGCCGGCGGACCTGCCGGCGGATCTCGTGCGCCGGGTGCGTGCGTCGGCCAAGGCGGCCGGACACGGGGACGAGGAGGTCGCCCGGCTGGTGGGATCGATCCTGTCCGTCACCCGGAAGAAGTCGGTGCCGGACGCTCTGCTCACCGCGGCGGCGCCGGTCCTTGAGGCTCATCCGCCGACGGAGGCGGTCGCGGCCGGGCTGGTGGAGGTCTTTCCGGACGGCGTCACCGACGGCGGGGCGTGGCTTCGGATGCTGATCGCATGCGGCGCGACGGAGGCGATGGAGACCGGGCGGGTGGTCCCGGAGGGCGGGCTGCACCATTGGGTCGGACACTTCGTGCGCATGTACCAGTACGCGGCCCAGTCCGGCGGAGGGGTGGGGAGGCAGCCACTCCCCGCGGAACTCCTCGACTTGGTGGGCCGGTTGGGGCCGCGACTGCGAGCCGAGGGTGACCCGGTGACCCTGCACACCACCCGGCACCACTACCAGGGCTTCGACGCGGACGTCCTGGACGCCACCCTGGCGGCCGGGGTCGCGGTCGTCGACCCGGGCCCGGAGATCCGGATGCGCTTCTGGGGCGAGCGATCCCGCCGGGACCTCGCCGCGCTCGCCGCGGATCCGGTCTTCGGCGGCAGGCTGGAAGGGACCGTGCACGCGAACCTGCTGCCGAACCGGTCCATGGCCCGCCGACGGCAGCCCGGTTCGGCCGTGACCCTGCTGCCGGGCAACGAGGGCATCGCCCAGGAAGTGGCAGGGCGGGTCGGCAAGCTCGTCGACGCGGTCGCGGGCGGTGGCATGGCCGGGGCCGAAGAGGCCGTGACCGAATTGGAGACCCTGCTGGACCGGCCGACGGTGACGGCGCTCGGCGGCATCGCCGACGCCCTCGCCGGGGCGGGCGCCGCGGGCGCGCTGCGGCGCTCGCTGGCGGCCGGGCTTCCGGAGGAACTGGCCTGGCCGGCCCTGGAGTCGGTGTACGCCGAGTTCGCGGCGGACGCCGGGCCCGAGGAGGCGGACGCGACCGTGCCCGGCGTAGCCGGTGTGACGTCCACCTGGCCGGTGCTGACGGTGTTCGGGCGGGACCGGGCGGTCGCCGTCGCGCCCGAAGGCGTGCGGGGCTCCTGCCGGTTCACGGTGCCGCAGGACGCGACCAAGTTCGCCGTCCACTACGTGGGCGGTTCCTTCCTGGTGAGCTGGAGCCTGTCGACCGGCTTCTGCGACACCGCGGTGTGGGCCGACCGCCCGGAGGAGCCGTTCACGCCTGAAATGGTCGGCGGGCTGGTGCCGTTCGGCGGCAGTCTGGACGGGGCGTACGGCTTCCAGTTCGAGACGGCCGACGGCGGCGGACGGCACGGCGGCACACGTGTGCTGCGCCCGGGCGGTACGGACGGCATCGACCGGGAAGAGCTGCAACTGGGCGACGGCTCCCGGATCTGGACCAACGCCGTCCACAGGAGGAAACCCTGGGAGGTCGTGGACCCGGTCACCGGGGTCCGCCAGGGCCCGACGGCCCTCCCGGACTTCCCGGGTCGCGCCCCGAGCACCGATCCGGCGGCGGAACCGTCCGAGGAGGGTATGAGCCTGGCTGTGGAGGCCCTGCAGCTGGCTCCGCTGCCCGCCGCTCTGGCCGACTCCCCGCTGGGCAGCCGGGGCGGACTCGTCGGCACCCGGGTGCTGTTCCGCACCCGCTACCGTGATCACGCGCCCGACCGCTTCCTGGTGGAGAGCGTGGACGGGCGCACGGCACCGTTCGCCATCGACCGGCAGGGGCAGAAGCCCTGGGGCCTGTGGGCGCCGCCGGAGGGCGCGGTGGAGGACGTCGTCCTCGCCGAGGCGGAGACGCGGACGGGAGTGCGCGCCTACACCGCGGACGGCGCACTGCTGTGGGAGCAGGACGGGCACCGCTCATCCCAGCACCCTCGGACGAGTCCGGCCCGAAGGGTCACCGCATCGGGGGGCGTGGCGCTGCCACCGGCCTTCTGGTACCTCCTGCGGACCCGGGACGCAGCCGGGTCCCGAGCACTGCGGTCCGTGGAGCGGCAGACGGCGGACACGCTGCTGACTGCCGCCCTCGACGGCGCGGAGGCGTTGCGCGCGGCCGTGGCCAGGGAGTTGCCGGATGTCGCCGACCCGGTGCTGACGGACGCCGTCGTGGCGGTGGCCCAACGGGCCGCGCGCGTGGAGCAGCGGAGGCGGGCCCTGCACCGGCGCGTCACTCTCCTCGCCGAGGCCCCGCCGGCGGGGCCTCGCCGATCCGCGCCGGACACCGAACTGATGCCCGCCTTGGTCGGGTTGGTCTCGCAGGGAATGCGCGACGCATGGCGGGGGACCCCCGACGCGGCCCTTCCGGCGACGCTGGGGGCGCTCGCCGCCGACGGCTCCTGCCTGGCAGGGACGATCGTGGAGGAGGTGCGGAGACTCTCTCCGCCGGCGGCGCCGCACGACTGGTCACAACTGCTGGGCTCGATCGACGCCGTGGCGTGGCGGGCGGCGGTGGCGCCCACCCCGGAGGTGGCACGGGCCGCTCTGCTGGCACTGTTGGACACGTGGGCCGACCAGCCGTTCGCCCGTGCGGGCAGCCGGTGGTGGGTGGGCCGCACGTCCGAATCCGGCGCCCTGGACGGGCTGCGCGAGGCAGGTGTTCCGGTTGCGTCCGCCGCGGTGCGGGACGGAGGGGAGGAGTGCTGGTTCACCGCACCGGCCGCTGACGACGGGAACGGCGATCCGGTTCCGGCGGCGGTTCCCGAGGCGCGGCTCGTCCACGTGGAGCGGGACGACGCCACCCGGCTCCGGGCCGTGGTGGCGGCGGTCGACACGCACGGGCCGGTCCCGGTGCCGGAGTCGGCGGCCGCGCGGTTCGCCGAACTGACCGGTGTACGCAGGGCCGTGGCCCGGCTCGTGGTGGCCGGGCTGGTCGGCGGGAGCGACCGGGACGAGGACCGGGCGCTGGCGCGCAAGGCCCCCTACAAGGCGACCCCGATGACGGTCGAGTCGTACGAGCGGCTGCACACACGGCTCGGGGGTACCGGCCGGCGAGCCGTCCTGGCGGCAGCCCTGCCCGAGGACCCGGCCGAGCTGTGGCGCCCGGGCGGCGTCGAGGCGGCGGTGGACCGGATGGCCGGTGTCTGGCGGCAACTCCTCGGTGCGCTGCCCGCCGTGCACGACGACACGGCCGACGCCCTGGAGGCCGACCTGGGGCTCTGCGAGGTGTGGGCCCGACGGCTGGCCGGCGGGTACGAGGCGGCAGAGGACGCGACCGTGGAGGCGGCCGACTGGGAGCTGGCGGCGACTCCGTACGGCATCGGGGCCGAGGTCCGGGCCGTTCCGCCACCCGGACCCGAACTGCCCTACGGCACCCCGGTGGGCCTCCCGGTCGATCGGATCGCCGGAGCGCTGGTGTGGGCATGGACCGACCGGCCCGTCGGCGACCCGGCGGTGGCACGCGCGACGGCCCTGTACGAGCGCTTGCTGGCCGAACTGGAGCGTCCGGAACTCCTGCTGGAGCTGCCCGGCGGACGGGTCCAGGACACCTCGGAGCGGATCGCCGAGCGGTTCGGGCACGGGCTGCTGCCGGTGGCGATGGACCGCTGCGAGAAAGAAGGTCCGGTCCCGGTCACCGCGTACGACTCCGGGCCTCTCGTGGTGTGCGCGCCCGGCGGCGCCGCCTTCCTCCGGCCCGCGGCGGTTGCCGATCCCGACGTGTGGCGACGGGTGAGGGAAGTCACCGATCTGACCGAGGAACTGAACCGCGTGGCACCGCTGCTGCCCGGCGGCGGCCTGGAGCGGATGATGCTGCGGACCCGCTCGGGAGCCGTGCGGACCGGCGCGTACGAGGCCGATCCGCGGCAGTCCTGCCCGGAGCTGATCACGCGGGTGACGCGGGAACTCGGTGTCGGCGCGGACGCGGCGGCGCTCTACCTCCAGGTGGCGACGCTGGCCGCGCCCACCGACCGCAACGTCCGACGGTGGAACGGCTGGTCGACCAAGCGGCTCGCGGAGGTCAGGACCGAGCTGCTCGCCACCGGCGCGGTGGTGGAGGCCAAGCGTGCGCGGGCCGGACGTACCGTGTTCCTGCCGGGTGAGTGGACCGAGCTGAAGGCCCCGCACCTGCCGCTGGAGACGGTGAAACTGGGTGCGTACGAGGTGCGGCCGCTGTGGGGCAACGCGATCCGTGCCCCGTTCGAACGGATCCTGCCGACAGCGCCGCTGCACGAGATGTTCACGGCGGCATGGGAACGGACGGTCGGCGGGAACGGCGCCGGTCGCCAGTCCGCTCCGCCCGACCGGGCGGACCCGGCGAGGGCTCCCTCGCCGGGTCCTCGTGACCGACCCTGCTCCCGGTGACCCACCGACATCGGACCCGTGGTTTCAGCGGCCCGCCCCGCCGCACGCGAGGTGGGGAAAGCGGAACTCGGTGCAGCGGTGAGCCGTCGCACCGGGGCGCAGCACGGCGCTGGGGTAGTCGGGTCGGTTCGGGGCGTCGGGGAAGTGCTGTGTCTCGAGGCAGACCGCGCCATGCCGTTCGAAGGCACGCCCGGTGTCGTCGGTGAGCGTGCCGTCCAGCTGGTTGGCGGTGTAGATCTGGACGCCTGGTGCCGTGGTCCACACGTCCATGACGCGGGTCCCCGCCGGAGCCGCCAGGCGGGCGGCGCGCCGCGGCCGCCCCGCCTCCTCGCCGGACAGGGCCCAGCAGTGGTCGTATCCGCCGGCCCTGCGGATCTGTTCGTCGGCCGACCGGACGGGCTCCCGGAGGAGTCGGGGCGAGCGCAGATCGAATGCGGTGTCCGTCACGTCCCGGAGGGGGCCGAGCGGAATCCCGTCGGCGTCGACCGGCAGATAGGCGGGAGCGTCCACCTGCAGGGTGTGGCCCAGGACGTTCCCGCCCCCCGCCAGGTTGAAGTAGGCATGGTTGCTGAGGCTGACCACGGTCGGACGGTCGGTCGTGGCCACGCACGCGAAAGACAGCGTGCCGGCCGTGTCGAGGGCGTAGGTGACCGTGACGTCGAGCGCGCCAGGGAACCCCATGTCGCCGTCGGGGCTGTGCAACGACAGGCGCAGCGCGACCGTGTCGTCGCCCGCGACGGGAGCCGCCCGCCACACCCGGGTGTCGAATCCCCCGGGACCGCCGTGCAGGGCGTGGCCGCGGTCGTTCGCCGGGATGCGATGCGTCGCGCCGTCCAGGGCGAAGCGGCCGCGGGCGATGCGGTTGGCGTACCGGCCGATCACCGCACCGAAGTAGGGGCTCTTCTCGGCGTACTGGTCGACCGAGGAGAGCGACAGGACCACATTGGCCGTCTCGCCCCGCGTGTCGGGTACGCCCAGTCCGTGCAGGACGCCTCCGTACGTGAGGATCTCGGCGTACACGCCGGAAGGGGATTCCAGCCTCCAGAGGCCGACGTCCTCACCGCTCGGGGCGGTGCCGAACGGCCGGTGGCGGACGGTGGGTCGGGGCATGATGAGTCCTCGGTGCGAGCGGTGTCCGGACGGAGCGGGTGCGAAGGGACGCGAGCGGAAGCGAAGGGGGCGAACCGGCGCGCGGGGTCATTCGGCTGTCGGGGCCGAGGCGCCGCTGGAGCGTGCTGTGCTCTCCCTGTGGCTGCCGGAACGTCCGCCCGTGGTGGACTCCCTGACGACGAGTCGATGCCCGGGGCTGATCCTGCGGGGCTCGGACACCGCTCCGCCGCTGAGCCGTTCGACGAGTCGGTCGACGGAGAGGCGGGCGATGGCCTGTTTGTCGGGGGAGACGGTGGTGAGGCTGGTCGCGCCGTAGCGGCTCTCCTCGATGTCGTCGAAGCCGACCACGGCGACGTCGTCGGGGACCCGGAGACCTCGTTCGGTGAGTGTGCGCATGGCGCCGAGGGCGATGAGGTCGTTGTACGCGAAGACCGCGTCGGGCCGTTCCCCTCTTTCCAGGAGCTCCGCCATGGCCGCGGCTCCGTCGGCGCGGCCATAGCCGTCCGTGGCCACGACCAGTCTCTCGTCCGCTTCCCGGCCCGCCGCGGCGAGCTCCTCGCGCCAGCCCCGCAGCCGCAGGTGCGCGGGCTGGCGCTCGCGGCCGGTGCGCGAACCCAGGAAGGCGATACGGCCACGGCCGAGGTCCAGGAGATGGCGGACCGCGTCGCGCGCGGCCGCCACGTTGTCGATGGCTATCTGGTCGTAGGGAGCGTCGTACTCGCGCTCGCCGAGCAGTACCAGGGGCGAGGTCTCCTGCCTGGCGACGAGGTCGGCCGTCTCCAGGTGGATGGGGCTGAGGATCAGCCCGTCGATGACATGGGAACGGAACTCCTGGCAGACCAGCAGTTCCCGTTCGCGCAGACCCGCGGTGTGGTCGACGAGCACGGTGTAGTCGTGCTGGGCCGCCGCGTCGATGACGGCACCGGCCAGCTCCGCGAAATAGGGGTTGCCCAGTTCGGGCACGGCGAAGGCGATGATGCCGGTGCGCCCTTTGCGCAGATGCCGGGCGGTCAAGTTCGGTCGGTAGCCGAGTTCGTCGATGGCCCGCTGCACCTTGGCGCGCATCTGGGGTGTGACGTGGGGGTAGTTGTTCACCACGTTGGACACGGTCTTGATCGACACGCCTGCCCGCTGCGCGACGTCCTTGAGGCTGACGCCCACGGCACTCCTCTTGTTCGGCTCTGGTCGGCATGGGTCCCGGAGACCGGGGCCCGGTGGTCTCCGGACCCCGGGGAGTCGGCGTCAGGTGCTCTTTCGGCTGCGTGACAAGTACCGCTGCGCGACCACGACGAGGATGAGGAATCCGCCGCTGACCACCGACTGGTACGAGGAGTTGAGCGAACCGATCTGGTTGATGAGGTTCTGGATGACGGCCAGCAGCAGGACGCCCCACAAGGTGCCGCTCACCGATCCGGCGCCCCCGACGAGCAGGGTTCCACCGATGACGACGGCGGCGATCGCGTCGAGCTCCATGCCGGTGCCGATGATCGTGACACCGGACGAGAGTCGTGCCGCGTTGACGGCGCCGGCGAATCCCGCCAGCAGTCCGCTCAGCAGATACACCGTCACCTTCGCGCGGGCGACAGGCAGTCCCATCAGCGTGGCAGCGTCGGTGCTGCCGCCGACGGCGAACAGCGTCTGGCCGAACGACGTGCGCTGGAGCAGGAGTCCACCGATGCCGAAGAGGACGAGCGCGGCGAGTATCGGGTGGCCGAAGCCCCCGACGCCGCCCTGGCCGAGCGTGGCGAACGCCGAGTCCTTGGGGACGAGATAGGTGGTGGCCCCTTCGTCGGTCAGGGCGAGCAGCAGTCCGCGAGCCCCGAGCAGCGAGGCGAGTGTGACGATGAAGGGCGCCATGCCCGCTCGGGCGATCAGCAGCCCGTTGACCATTCCGATCGCTCCGCACACCACGAGGGGCACGAGCAGCGCCGGCAGGACGCCCCACTGCGAGGCCCACGCGGCGAGCACGCCGCCCAGCGCGAAGACCGAGCCGACGGAGAGGTCGATGCCACCGGTGATGATCACGAGGGTCATACCGAGCGCCACGATGGCCAGGAAGGACGCCTGGACCGTCACGCCGCGCGCGTTGTCCAGCGTGGCGAACGTGGGGTAGACGAAGGAGGCGATCAGGACGACGAGGAGCAGGACGGCGAGCACGCCCTGTCGCTGCAGGAGCGCGGCGAGCCGCTCCCGGCCCGAGGCCCCGGCCCCCGTGCGGTCCGCGGCGGCTCCGTTCCCGGCGGGCGCGGGTGACGTGGCGCTCGACCCCGGTGAGGCGAGCGAGGAGATGAGGTTCATCGGGATCGGCGCTCCCGTGCGACGTAGACGGCGGCGACGATGATGGCCGCCTGGGCAATCTGGGCGGTGGAGTCCGGCAGGTCGTGCTTGACGAGCGTGGCCCGCAGCAACTGCATCAACAGCGCACCCGCGACGGTCCCCAGCACACGGATGGATCCGCCGCTCAGCGGGGTCCCACCCACGACCACGGCGGTGATCGCGGACAGCTCCATCAAGGTGCCCAGTGAGGACGGGTCGCTCGCGGTGAGCCGGGCGGTGGCGAGGACGCCCGCCAGGGCGGCGAGCACCCCGCACAGGATGTAGACCCCGGTCAGCACCCGCTTGACGGGCAGCCCGGCGAGGGCGGCCGCGGACCGGTTGCCGCCGATCGCGACGACTTGGCGCCCGAACGTGGTCCGGTGGACGAGGAAGGCCACCGCGAGCGCCAGTACGGCCGCGATGAGGACGACCAGCGGAATGCCGAGGAAGCTTCCGGTGCCCAGCGACAGCAGGTCCGGGTTGACGATCTGCTTGAGCCGGCCGTCCGCCATCACGAGGGCGAGACCGCGCCCGCCGACGAACAGCGCCAGGGTCGCGACGATGGGTTGCAGCCCGACCACCGAGACAAGGGTGCCGTTCACCGCCCCGACCACGGCGCCGGCGAGCAGCGCGATCAGCAGGGCGGGCACGAGGCCGTAGCCCAGGTACAGCGGCAGCAGCGCCGCCGCCAGCGCCATGGTGGAGCCGACCGACAGGTCGACCCCCTCGGTGCCGATCACCAGCGCCATGCCGAGGGCCACGATGACGATCGGGGCGACCTGGATCAGCTGGGTGCGGAGATTGTCGACCGTGAGGAAGTGCTCGGTGAAGACCGCGTTGAAGAGAAGGAGCGCGGCCACCGCAGCGTAGACGCCGTACTCCTGGAACCACGCGGGAGCGCTGAGTCGTGTGGAGCCGCGGGCCGGAGCCGCGGTCGCCCGGGTGGTCATCGGGGGTCCTCCTCGGCGCCCGTGGTCGTCGCCGAGGCGGGGGCGGGGACGTGCTGATCGTTCAACGGCGCCTCGTCGCTCGAGGCCGGTCGGCTGTCGGCCTGTTCGTCCTTGGCCGGCCGGGCGGTGGCTCGTTCGTCCGTGGCCGGTCGGGTGGCTGCCTGTTCCTCCGTGGCCGGCGAGGACGGGGCGGGGGAGTGGTCGGCGAGCGCGGCGAGCAGCGCGCTCTCCGTCACCTGATCGCCGGTCAGCTCGCCGACGGTGGCCCCGCTCCTCAGTACGACGATCCGGTCGGAGCCTTCGACGAGCTCCTCGATGTCGGACGAGATGAGCAGGACGGCGAGGCCCTCCTGGGCGAGTTCGTCGATGAGGGCCTGGACTTCCGCCTTGGCGCCGACGTCGATGCCGCGGGTGGGTTCGTCGAGCAGCAGCACCTTCGGTTCGAGGCACAGCCAGCGCGCCAGCAGGACTTTCTGCTGGTTCCCGCCGGACAGCTCGCCGACCTTCTGCTCGGGGCTCGACGCCTTGATCCGCAGCCGCTTCATGAAGATGTCGACGACAAGGTCCTGCTGCGCGCGCGAGACGATGCCGGCGTGTGAGAGGCGGGGGAGCGCCGCGAGCACGATGTTCTCGCGGACCGAGAGGCCGGGCACGATGCCCTCGGCCTTGCGGTCCTCCGGCAGCAGGCTGATCCCGGCGCGAATGGCGCGCGCGGAGGAGAACCGGCCCAGCGGTGCGCCGTCGATGGCGACCCGCCCGTCGTCCAGCGGCAGGGCTCCGGCGAGTGCCTTCGCGGTCTCGCTGCGGCCGGAGCCCAGCAGGCCGCCGAGGCCGAGCACCTCGCCGGGGTGGAGCTCCAGGGACACATGGTCCAACTGGTGTTTCCTGACGAGCCCGTCGGCCGTGAGGACGGGCTTGCGTGCGATGTCGTGGCCCTCGCCCGCGAAGCTCGTCACGCCGTCCCGGCGGACCTCGGACATCTCCCGGCCCAGCATCATGGACACCAGCCGCATCCGGTCCAGGGCGGCCAGGTCGCCGGTGTGGATGTGCCGGCCGTCGCGGAGCACGGTGACCCGGTCGCAGATCCGGTACAGCTCGTCCATGCGGTGGCTCACGTAGACGACGGCGATGTTCTTCCGCCGTAGATCGCCGATCACCCGGAACAGCGTCTCGACCTCGCGCGGTTCCAAGGACGAGGTGGGCTCGTCCATGACGACCACGTGCGCCTCGACCGACACCGCGCGGGCGAGCGCCACCATCTGCTGCGAGCCGATGCCCAGGGTGTGCAGCGGCCGACGCGGGTCGACGGTGACGCCGAACCCGCCGAGGAGGGCGGTGGCCTCGGCGTGCATGCGGGTGAAGTCGATCAGTCCGAGGCGGGTCCGGGGCTCGCGGCCGAGGAAGATGTTGCGCGCCACGCTCATGAGCGGGACCAGGTTCACCTCCTGGTAGATCGTGGAGATACCGGCCTGCTGCGCCTCGAAGGGGCGCGAGAAGTGGACCGGGCGGTCCGACAGCAGCAACTCGCCGCTGTCCGGCCGGTGTACGCCGGTGAGTACCTTGATCAGGGTGGACTTGCCCGCGCCGTTCTCACCGACGAGCGCATGGGTCTCGCCGGCGCGGAGCGTGAACGAGACGTCGTCGAGGGCGACGACACCGGGGAATCTCTTCCCGACGCCGCGCGCCTCCAGCACCGTCGGCGCGACCGACGGCGCGGTCCCGCTCGCCGCGGACGGTGCCGCTTCGGGGGATGCCGCTTCGGGGGGTGCCATGAACGTGGCCTTCCGGAGATCGATCGTGTGGGTGGGGGCGGGCCGCCGCAGGCGGGGACGACCGCATGCCCCAGGGAGATTCGTGGCCCGCGCGGCCCGGGGGACTCGCTCCTGCCCGGCCGCCGTCCACGCGGGATCGGCGGCCGGACCCGGACGAGACCGCGAGGTCAGTACGCCCCGCCGAGGGACTCCTCGGCGTTGGCCGGGTCGTAGGCGCGGTCCGAGATGATGACGTCCTCGGGGATGCCTTCCCCGGCGTAGAACTTCTGGGCGGTGGCGAACGCGAGAGGACCGAAGCGCGGGTTGGATTCGACGACGGCGTTGAGTTCGCCGTCGGCCAGGGCCTGTACGGCGTTGCGGGTGCCGTCGATGGAGACGACCTTGACGTCCTTGCCGGGAGCCTTGCCCGCGGCCTTGAGCGCGGTGACGGCGCCGAGGGCCATCTCGTCGTTCTCCGCGTAGACCGCCGTGATGTCGGGCTTCGACTGGATGAGCTGCTCCATCACCTGCTGGCCCTTGTCGCGGGCGAACTCGCCGGTCTGCTGGGCGACGATCTCCAGCCCCGGCGCCTGGGCCTTGACCTGGTCGACGAAGCCCTTGGTGCGGTCGGTGGTGACGCTGTTGCCCGAGGAGCCGAGGAGGATCGCGACCTTCCCCTTGCCGCCGGTCGCCTTGATCATCGCGTCGGCGGCGCGCTTGCCCTGCTCGACGAAGTCCGAGCCCAGGAAGGCCAGATAGTCCTTGCAGGCCGTCGCGTTGACCTTGCGGTCGATCGTGAGGACCGGCACCTTCTTCGCGGCGGCCGCCTGGAAGGCCGGCTCGAGTCCGTCGGAGTTGAGCGGGGCGACGATCAGGAACTGCGCGCCCTGGGCCAGCATGTCCTGGATGTCGCTGATCTGCTTGGACAGCTGCGACTGGGCGTTCGTGGTCAGCAGCTTCTTCACGCCGATCTTCGCGGCCTCGTCCTTGATGGACTGCGTCTCCGCGATACGGAAGGGGTTGGCCTCCTTCTCCGACTGGGAGAAGCCCACGACGGCGTTCTTGAGGTCGAGCTTCGGGGCGCCGTAGCTCGTGAGCGTGCAGCCGGGTCCGGCCGAAGCCGAGGGTGTCCGGACCGACTGCGCCCCCTGACTGCTGTCGCCGCCCGCGTTGTTCGAGGTCTCGGACTTGGCGCAACCGGACAGTGCCAGCGAGGCGGTGGCGGCCACGAGGCAGGCGACGGCGAGCATGCGGGTTCTCTGCGGAAGGGTCATCTGAGGACACTCCTTGGCGGGGGACAGCACCGCCGAGTGGCGTGCGGTCGCGCGGGGTGGAAAACGTTGTCAACCTGCCGTGGAAGACCGACAGGCCTGATAAGAGCGGGTCTGACCTGGGAGAACCAGGCTTCGAAGCAGTCACGGGGCGGGGCGGCCGCGGCGGCTTTACAACGTTATAACCGCGCCCTGCGATGCGCGGCAAGAGTGCGGCGCAAGGTTTCCGGGTGGCGTGCCGGAGCTTCAACCGCGCCATGGCGTACGGGGAGTGACGAGCAATCAGTCGAGCACGGCCAGGGGTCTGGACAGCCGCCGGACGGCGTGCTGTCATTCCGCTGCACACAGTTTTCCAACGTTGGAATGACGGCTGGTCGTTGCTGTCGACCACCCCGTGCCCTTGTTGCGCAGGGCCGGGACGCCGTCGGCCCGAGCCCGCCCACGCGACCGTGCGGCGACCTCCGGGCACACCCGGGCGCCGGGACGAACATGGCACTTCGCACGGGCGGTTCAGCCGTCACCCCCTCCCGGGTCCTGCTCCGATTCCCCTCTGCCACGAGGAAAGATTCGATGACACGACGACACACCCGCCCCCGAACCAGAATGTGGGCGCTGCTCGCCGCGGCAGCCCTGGTGCTGCCCACGAGCGCCCTGATTCCCACCGCGTCGGCCGCGGAGCCGGCCCGCGCCGCGTCCGCCCCCGCCGCTCAGAGCCCCGCCATCGAGGTGCACGGCCTGAAGGGCGAGTACTTCAGCATGTCGGCCCCTGGAGCCCGGGACTTCGCCGAACTCGGCGGTACGTCCCTCGACCCGCAGATCGACTTCTCCGGTCTGACCGGCACCTTCCAGAGCCTCACCGGACAGGCCGAACACACCACCGCCCGATGGACGGGCCGGATCGAGGCGCCGGCCACCGGTGACTACACCTTCTACGGCATCGGAGACAACGGCTTCCGTCTCTTCATCGACGGACAGCCGGTCATCGATCACTGGATACCGGACTGGGACAAGGAGCAGACCAGCGCTCCGGTCAGGCTCACCGCCGGCGAGAAGCGCGACTTCCGTCTGGAGATGTTCCAGGACGTCGGCGGAGCGAACATGTTCCTGCGCTGGTCGACTCCGACGACGGCCAAGCAGCTCGTGCCGGAGTCGGCGTTCACCCCGCCCGCCGACTTCGAGGTCTACCCGGTGGAGCTGACCGTCGACGAGAGCGGCCGCCGGCTGCGCGCGCGGTTCGAGAACGAGGTCTCCGGCCTCGGGGCGGTCAAGGACCACCTCACCGTCGAGGCCGACACCACACCGATGCCGATCCGCTCCGTCGCGGTCGCCCCGGACGACCGCGACTCCGTACTCGTCACCCTCGCCGAACCGATCCAGAAGAGCCAGCGCGTCCGGGTCGACTACGACGGACAGGGCGGCCTGAAGAACGGTGACGAGACCGTTCCGCAGATCCTCCGCTCCGCGACGAACGCCTCGGCTCACCGGCTCACCACCGAGTGGGGCGACCGGCTGGACGAGAAGAACCCGCTGCCCGAGTACCCGCGTCCGCAGCAGGTGCGCGGCAAGTGGAAGAACCTCAACGGGCCCTGGCAGTTCGCCGGTGCCGACGCAGGAGAACAGCCGGTCTTCGGCAAGGAGCTCGGTGAGAAGATCACCGTGCCGTTCCCGGTCGAGTCGCAGCTCTCCGGCATCGAGCGGCACGAGGACCACATGTTCTACCGCAGGCTCGTGAACGTGCCGAAGGACTGGAAGGTCGGCACGGGGGACAAGAGCAACCGGCTCAAGCTCAACTTCGGCGCCGTCGACTATCAGGCCCGCGTCTGGGTCAACGGCCGGCAGGTCGCCGAGCACACCGGCGGCTACAACGCGTTCAGCGCCGACGTCACCGACGCTATCAAGGGGACCGGACCGCAGGAGGTCGTCGTCGCGGTCACCGACACCGGCGGCCGGAACCAGCCGACCGGCAAGCATCCACCAACCCGGGCGGCATCTTCTACACCCAGTCCTCCGGCATCTGGCAGACCGTCTGGATGGAACCCGTCGCCCCCGTCTCCGTTGACAACGTTGTTACGACTCCCGACATCGACACCGGCACCCTCGCCGTGACCGTCGAGTCCGACGACGCCTCGGGCGGGGCCCGTGTCGAGGCCGTCGCCCGCGACGACCGCGGCAAGGTCGTCGGCCGGGTCACCGGCCCGGCCAACAGCGAGCTGCGCCTGCCCGTCGCGAAGCAGCGCCTGTGGAGCCCGGACGACCCGTACCTCTACGACCTCGACGTGAAGCTGATCGACGGCAGGTCGACCGACACCGTCGGAAGCTACTTCGGCATGCGGAAGATCGGGATCGAGAAGGTCGGCGGCTTCCGGAAGCTGGTGCTCAACGGCAAGCCGGTCTTCTCCCTGGCCACTCTCGACCAGGGATTCTGGCCCGACGGCCTCTACACCCAGCCAAGCGACCAGGCGCTCGCCTTCGACCTGGAGGCGCACAAGAAGCTCGGCTTCAACGCCGTACGCAAGCACATCAAGGTGGAGTCGCCGCGCTGGTTCTACCACGCGGACCGCCTCGGCCTGCTGGTCTGGCAGGACTTCGTCTCGGGAGACCTCACCGACGAGACGGGCCGCAAGGCATTTGTCGACCAGGGTCGGGAGATGATGCGGCAGCACCACAGCGCGCCGTCCGTCATCGGCTGGATCGTCTTCAACGAGGGCTGGGGCGAGTGGAACCGTGAGGAGACCGGCCGTGTCGCCGAGTCCGTGAAGCAGGCCGACCCCTCCCGTGTCGTCAACGCCCACAGCGGCGTCAACTGCTGCAACTCCAAGGGTGATTCGGGCAAGGGCGACATCATCGACCACCACGACTACAACAACACCGACCCGGCCTTCCCCGACACGAAACGGGCCGCGATGGACGGTGAGCACGGCGGCTTCACCCTGCGCACCCCCGGCCACATGTGGCCGGGCGCCCCGACGGTGATCTACAGCGGTGTCGCCGACAAGGAGGCGCTGACCCGCAAGTACGTCGAGAACACCGAGAAGTACTACCTCGAGGCCGCCGGCGCCGAACTCTCCGGTTCCGTCTACACCCAGATCTCCGACCTGGAGAACGAGCTCAACGGCCTCTACACGTACGACCGTCGGGACATCAAGATCGACCCGGTGCGGGTACGGGAGATCAACCTGAAGGTCATCGCGGCGGGCGCCGCCGCCGGCGAGCGCGACCAGCTGAAGGGTGGCGGCTCCTGGGCGCTCGACGAGGGTGCCGGCACCACGGCACGGGACGCGGGCCCCAACGCCAAGCCCCTGAAACTCACCGAGGGCACCACCTGGACCCCCGGGGTGAGCGGCAGCGCCCTGACGTTCGACGGCCAGGGTCAGTACGCCCAGACCGACGGCCCCGTGCTCGACACCACCACGAGCTACTCCGTCTCCGCCTGGGCGACGCTCGACTCCCTGCCCGGCAACTACGCGACCGTGGTCAGCCAGGACGGACGGCGCCAGGAGAACCCCTTCTACCTGCAGTACGGGCAGGGCGCCTTCGCCTTCAGCACGCCCGGCGGCAACCGCGCCCGCTACGTCACCACCCCCGAACCGGGCCGCTGGTACCACCTCGTCGGCGTCCGTGACGCAGCGAAGAACGAGATCAGGCTCTATGTCGACGGCGCCCTCGTGGCGACCGCCTCCCCCGGACCGGCGGACGTGAGCACCGGACCGCTCTCCGTGGGCCGCGCTCGGTGGAGCGGCGGGAACGTCGACTTCTGGAACGGTGCGGTCGACCAGGTCCACGCCTACGACAGGGCCCTCACCACCGAGGAGGTGGCCGCGCTCAACGCCCAGGAGAAGCCGTAGTACCGAGCGGCGCGGCCGGAGGGCCGCGCCGCTCGATCCATCGATGCCCAGCACGAGCCCCGCGCGTGTGCCGCCCCGTCGCGAGCGCGCCTCGCGACGGGGCGGATGCCGCGGGTGCAGTTGGTCTGGACCTGACAAGCTTCTCCCGCTAGCGTGGTCGTGGCGCTCACTGAGAGCGCTCTCAGGCGGTTTTGATTCCCCTCACCAGGAGGCCCCGTGAGACGCACATCCGCCCTCCGCGCTGCCGTCGCGGCCCTGTTGCTGACCGTCGGACTCGGCGGTGCCCACTCCGGAACCGCGAGCGCAGCCCCCGCGGCCGACCCTCCCACGGTGTCGTCCGGGCTCCTCGATGCCATGCAGCGGGACCTCGGCCTGACGAAGTACCAGGCCGAGAAGCGGTTACGGGCCGAGCAAGCTGCGACGCGCGTGGAGAGCGACGCACGCCGCATCACGGGCCGCTCCTACGGCGGAGCCTGGTTCGAGGCGACCACGGGACGGCTCGTCGTCGCCCTCACCGACCGGAACGAGGAGGCCGACGTCCGCGCGCTGGGCGCCGACACGCGCCTCGTACGTCACAGCGCCGCCACGCTCGACCGCGCCAAGTCCCGCCTGGACGCGCTTGCCGCTCCCGCCGGCGTCGCCGGCTGGCACGTCGACCCGAGGTCCAACAGCGTCGTCCTCACGGTGATCCGGGCCGCCCGCAGCGAGCCCGCCGTGCGCGCCTTCGTCGCACGAGCTCGCACGACGGGCCCTGTCACCGTCGTCGAGACGGCGAACGCTCCGCAGACCTACGCCGCGGGCACCGTGGGCGGCGATCCGTACTACACCGGCAACGTCCGCTGTTCCATCGGCTTCTCCGTGCACGGTGGATTCGTCACCGCCGGGCACTGCGGGCGGGCCGGCGCCGCCGTACGCGGCTGGGACGGCTCCGCCATGGGTACCTTCCAGGGCTCCTCGTTCCCCGGCGACGACTACGCGTACGTCAGCATCCACAGCGGCTGGTGGACGGTGCCCGTGGTGCTCGGCTGGGGGACCGTACCGGACCGGCTCGTCCGCGGGTCGGCCGAGGCTCCCGTCGGCGCGTCGATCTGCCGCTCGGGCTCCACGACCCGCTGGCACTGCGGAACCGTCCTGGCCAAGAACGAGACCGTCAACTACAGCCAGGGCGCCGTGCATCAGATGACGAAGACGAGCGTGTGCGCGGAAGGAGGCGACTCCGGCGGGTCCTTCATCAGCGGCGACCAGGCCCAGGGCGTCACCTCCGGCGGCTGGGGCAACTGCTCCTCCGGCGGTGAGACGTGGTTCCAGCCCGTCAACGAGATCCTCGGACGTTACGGCCTGACCCTCCACACCGCCTGATCGGCCGGTCGACGACACCGGGGCCCGCGCGGACGCACGCGCGCGGGCTCGGGGCGGGAGAGTACGCAGGTGGTCCCGGACCGTCCGGGGTCCGGGCGGTCAGCGACGGCCGAGCGTGCTCTCCCGCTCCACCAGCTCGAAGTCCGCCTGCACACGCCGGGGCACGTACTCCTTGTCCAGGAGACCGGCGAGGACGGCCTCGACGGCGGCCCGTGCGATGGCCGGCTTGTCGGGCGAGACGGACGTGAGCGTCACGGCGCCGTAGCGCCCTTCGACGACGTCGTCGAACCCCACCACGGCGACGTCCTCCGGCACGCGCAGTCCGCGCTCGGACAGCACCCGCATGGCGCCGATGGCGATCAGGTCGTTGTACGCGAACACGGCGTCAGGGCGCCGCCCCGAGTCGAGGAGGTATGCCATGGCGCGTGCCCCGTCCGCGTGTCCCCAGCCCTCCGTGGTCGCCACCAGGCCTTCGTCGTTGGGCAGGCCCGAGGCGTCGAGCTCCTCACGCCACCCCCGCAACCGCAGCAGGGCGGGACGGCTCTGCTGCCCGCGCCGTGCCCCCAGGAACGCCAGGTCCCGGCGGCCCAGGTCGATCAGATGCCGCACGGCGACCCGCGCGGCGGCGACGTTGTCGATGGCGATGTGGTCGTACGGCAGGTCGTAGTCGCGCTCGCCGAGAAGCACCAGCGGAACCTGCTCCGAGCGGAGGGCCAGATCCTCCGGCTCCAGCTCGAGCGGACTCAGGATGAGGCCGTCGATCACGCGGGAACGGAAGCCCTGGCTGACCAGGACCTCCCGGTCACGCCGGCCTCCGGTGTGATCGAGGAGCACGGTGTACCCCCGCTCGTCGGCCGCGTCGACGACGCAGGCGGCCAGCTCGGCGAAGTAGGGGTTGCCCAGCTCGGGCAGGGCGAGGGCGATGATCCCCGTGCGGCCCTTCCGCAGGTGCCTGGCCGCGAGGTTCGGCCGGTAGCCCAGCTCGTCGATCGACCGCTGCACGCGTGCGCGCATCGCCGGCGTCACGTGCGGGAAGTCGTTCACGACGTTCGACACCGTCTTGATCGACACACCCGCGTGCGACGCGACGTCCTTGAGGCTGACCCGCACGACGTTCCCCTCCGATCGACTCCGGCCCCGGGCGGATTCACCCGCACCCATCCGCCCCGGCCCGGACAACGGCCTGCCACGTTATACGGTCCGCCCCTGAACACGGGCAACACCGAGGCTTCCTCGGTTCTTCCGGCGCAAAGCAAGGAAGGGCGTTGACCCACACGGGCAGGCTCATGTCAATGGGTGTCGGCACCCATGCTGAATTCGTTGACGGCATGAAACAATGAGAGAGCTTCCGCGGGATTCGCCGCATGCCGAGTTGGGCGGGCGCGTTCTCCAATTCGCAGAGCGGGAAGCTTCGCTCGCGACTCGGTGCCTCGCAACCCTGTGGTGGCGATCGGTGCCGTTCGGCGGCTGAGAATGCGCAAGGACTTCCGGGCTCCGGCAATCGGCAATCGCAATCGAACGCCGTGTGAGGCATGAGCCGAGTCCAGGACCGAGGGGGGACGGTGCATGGGTTGGTTTCTCGCGTTCGGAATCGCGGGTCTCGTTCTGTTGGTGTTGTCCCTGGTATTCGACGGGATCCTGGAAGGGGCCCTCGACGGATTCGGGGGAGCCGTCGACGGCTTCCTGTCGTTGCCGGTGATCGCCGGGTTCGTGTCGATGCTGGGATTCACCGGCGCGATCACGCTCGGCACGACGGGCCTCGGGGTCGGGGCCGCCGTCGGTGCGGGGGTGCTCGCCGGTGTCGCCGTGGCCTGGCTGACCTGGCGGGTCAGCCGGGGGCTGATGCGTCACGGGACCGAACCCGCTCCACGCGGCGATGACCTGGCCGGGACGTCCGGCTCGGTCGTCACGGCGATCCCGGCCGACGGCTACGGCGAAGTGCTGCTCTTCCTGGGCGGGCAGCCGATGAAGTTCGCCGCCAAGGCAGCCTCGCCCGTGCCGCGCGGCGCCGAGATCTGGGTCGAGACAGTGCTCTCGCCGACCTCCGTCGAAGTCCGCCCGGTCGAACACTGAGGGCCCACGCCCGCCTTTTCCGCTTATACGCATCGCATTTCAAGGGGGATTCCTCATGAACCCTGTCCTCACTGCTGTGTTGGGCATTGTCGTACTCGTCGTTCTGCTCGCCCTCGTGGTCATCACGCGTTACAAGGTGGCGGGGCCGAGTGAGGCGTTCATCATCACCGGGCGGCGTGGGAAGCAGGCCACCGACCCCGCCACCGGTCGGGTGTTCACCGACAACAGCGGCCAGAAGGTCGTGGTCGGCGGCGGTGTGTTCGTCGTGCCGTTCGTGCAGCAGAAGTTCACCCTCGACCTGTCCAGCCGGCACATTCCGGTCGCCGTGCGCGGCGCGGTGACCCTGCGCGGCGTCAAGGCCAATCTGGAGGGTGTCGCGATCGTCAAGGTCGGCGGGACCGAGGACTCGATCCGGGCCGCGGCGCAGCGGTTCCTGATGCAGCAGGACGGCATCGTCGGCTTCACCCAGGAGGTGCTGTCCGGCGCGCTGCGGTCGATCGTGGGGCGTATGTCGGTGGAGGACATCATCCGTGACCGTGCCGCGTTCGCCGGCCAGGTCGCGGAGGAGGCCGAGGCGAGCCTGTCGGGGCAGGGGCTCGTGCTGGATGCCTTCCAGATCCAGGACATCACCACCGAGGGCTCGTATCTGGAGGACCTCGGCCGTCCGGAGGCGGCCCGTGCCAAGCAGGAGGCCGACATCGCCGAGGCCGTCGCCCGCCGCGCGGCCGAGCAGGCCCGGCTGAAGGCCGAGGAGGAGATCGCGATCGCTCAGCGGACTCTCTACCTGAAGCAGGCCGAGATCAAGGCCCAGACCGATGAGGCCGCCGCTCAGGCGAACGCCGCCGGTCCGCTCGCCGAGGCCGACCGCCAGCAGCAGATCCTCGCCGAGCAGGAGAAGGTCGCCGAGCGCCAGGCCGCGCTGACCGACCGTCAGCTCGACACCCAGGTCCGCAAGCCCGCCGACGCCGCCCGCTACCAGGCCGAGCAGGAGGCGGAGGCCCGCAGGATCGCCCTGGTCAAGGAGGCCGAGGCCGACGCCCAGCGCTCCCGTCTGACCGGTGAGGGCGAGAAGGCCCACCGCGCCGCACTCGCCGACGCCGTACGCATCGAGGGCGAGGCGCAGGCCGCCGCGATCGGGGCCAGGGGCTCCGCGGAGGCGGAGGCGATGCGGAAGAAGGCCGACGCGTTCGCGCAGTACGGCGACGCGGCCGTCCTGCAGATGCTCGTCGAGGTCCTGCCCCAGGTCGTCGCCAAGGCGTCCGAACCACTGTCGGCCGTCGACAGGATGACCGTCATCTCCACCGACGGCGCCAGCCAGTTGACCCGTACCGTCACCGACAACGTCACCCAGGGCATGGAACTCCTCTCCTCCACCACCGGCATCGACCTCGCCGCCCTCCTCCAGGGCATCACACGGCCCAAGCCGGCACCGGAGACCACAACCGCCACTCCGACCGACAACGGAGCCGTCGAGATCACCGACCACTGAGGCGTCCCGGGAGGGGAGGCATGACTCCCCTCCCTCTCAGCCACGATCGTCCACCGCAGCCACGATCGTCCGCGGCCGCGGTGTCCGAAGGGAAGTCATGTCCGTAGTGCCGCCGACCGAGTGGCCGCAGTCCGGCGAGCACATGCTCGTGTGTGGGGACGACGCACTCGCGCACCGCATCGCGGCGGAGCTCGCCGATGTCTACCGGCAGAGCGTCTCCTTGATCGTGCCCCCGCCCCACGGTCTGGAAGGCGCGACAAGCCCGCCCGCGGGCGTACGAGAGGTGAACGCCGCCGCACCCGGCGAGCAGACCCTCCGGGACGTCGGTGTCGGCCGGGCCGCGGCCCTCGCTCTGCTCTACGAGGACGACGAGATCAACATGCGGGCCGCGTTCCTCGCCCGGCACCTGAACCCGAGAATCCGACTGGTCCTGCGGATGTACAACCGGAACCTCGGCAGACGCATGGCGGAGCTGCTCGACCAGGCCACCGATCTCACACTGCCCGACGCCGAGCGCGGCAGCCTCGACGCCTGCACGATCGTCCTGTCGGACGCGGACACCGCCGCCCCCGCGCTCGCCGCCACCGCCGTCGCCGGTACCCGCAAGATCGTCCAGGCCGACGGGTTACTGCTCCGCGCCGCGGAACAGATACCCGCCCACCCCGGAGACGTGGCCCCAACCGGCCTCGCGACCCTCGCCCTGCTGTCGGCCACGACCAGCGACCCGGCGGGCGCCGAAGGCTCCGACCGCAGCGGTACGCAGGCACCACAGCTGCTCCCCGACGAAGGCGCGGTACGCGCGGCGCCAGGCCGCGGCGCCGTCGTCCTGGAGGCCGTCACCCACGACGCGCCCACACCCCGGCTCCGCGCGAGCCGCGGAGCCTCGCCCAAGGAACTCCTCTCGCGACGTCTGCGTTGGGTCCTGACGGGCGTCGTCGCCGCCGTCACCGCACTGGCCGTCGCCTCGTGGCTCACCACCGGAGACCATCCGCTGCACGCCGCGTACCTCACCCTGCTCGACCTGTTCGCGATCGGTGACCCCGCCCTCGGCGAATCCACGGCTCGCCAGGTCCTGCAACTCCTCGCAGGGCTCCTCGGGCTCGCGCTCCTCCCCCTGCTGATCGCCGGCGCCCTGGAGGCGTTCGGCGCCTACCGCAGCGCCGCCGCTCTACGACGACCGCCCCGCGGGCTCACCGGCCATGTCGTCCTGCTGGGTCTGGGCAAGATCGGCACCCGCGTCCTGGTCCAGCTCCGCGAACTCGACATCCCCGTCGTGTGCGTCGAGGACGACGACGAGGCACGCGGCATCGCGCTCGCCCGTACGCTGCGCGTCCCCGTCGTCCTCGGCGACGTCACCCAGGAAGGCGTCCTGGAGGCGGCGAAGATCCACCGCGCGCACGCCCTGCTGGCACTCACCAGCGCCGACACCACCAACCTGGAGGCCGCTCTCTACGCGCGCACGCTCGCACCGGATCTGCTGGTGGCCCTGCGCCTGTACGACGACGACTTCGCCACCGCCGTCTACCGCACCCTGCGCGCCGCGCATCCGGAGGCGCTCACCCGAAGCCGCAGCGTGTCGACGCTCGCGGCTCCCGCCTTCGCCACCGCCATGATGGGACGCCAGATCCTCGGCGCGATCCCCGTCGAGCGCCGCGTACTGCTCTTCGCCGCGCTCGACGTCGCCGGGCAGCGCCAGTTCGAGGGGAGGACGGTCGCGGAGGCCTTCAACCCGGGGGCCTGGCGCATCCTGGCTCTCGACGCCAACGCACCGGAAGCCCGCACACCCGACCTCACCACCGCCCAGGACGCCGGTGACCCTCCCGGCCTGCTGTGGGACCTCCACCCCGGCTACGTCCTGCGCCCCGAGGACCGTGTCGTGGTCGCCGCGACCCGGGCAGGACTCGCCGCCCTGCTCGGGCGATCTCCCGCGCCCTTCGGGCCGGGCGCGTGAGCGTCTCAGGGCAGTGCGGCGGCTGCGGTCCCGGGCGCGTGAGCGCCGCGGGGCGGCACACGGGTGCTACATCCACGTCGTGGACACGGGTGCGGACAGGGTGAGCGGGCCCGGCCCGGTGTCGTCGGCGGGCGGGGCCGGGGAAGCGCTCCAGATCATGGTGAGGAGGAGAGCCAGCACCGCGATGACGGCCAGGACGATCGCCACGACCACGCGGCGATCTCGCTTCGGGCGTACGTCCTCACCGTCTGACTCCGGTTCAGGCTCTTGCGGAAGCCGCTGCTCCAACGTTCCGAACAGCGATGCCAGGCGGGGGTCGTCGCGTATGAGACCCTGCTCGATCTCCGAGAGGATCTGTCGATCGTCTGCATGAGGACTCATAGCGGCCCCCTCCGGGTCGGCACACGAGCCGCGTCCTCTTCCATTGTGAACGCCAAGTCCCGATCCGGCAGCCCAGTGCCCGACACCCTCGCTCACGTGGGACGCTCGCTCACGCCCGCTCCGCCGCGCCGCGTTTGTCCGCGCCTTCCACGATCTGCGACGCCCCGGGCAGGGGGACGGTTTCCCTGGTGGTGAGCGCGGCCGGGGATGTGCCGCGGCCGCGGGTGAGGCGGGTGGCGATCGGCTCGGCGTAGCGAGCGGTGAGCGGTCCGATCACGACGAGGACCAGGACGTACGCGGTGGCGAAGGGGCCCAGCTCGGGCTGTACGCCGGCGGTGACGGCGAGGCCGGCGATGACGATGGAGAACTCTCCGCGCGCCACGAGCGTGCCGCCCGCCCGCCAGCGTCCCTTCGCTCCGATGCCGGCGCGCCGGGCGGCCCAGTAGCCCGTGGCGATCTTGGTCAGGGCGGTGACGACGGCGAGGACGAACGCCGGGAGGATCACCGGCGGGATGCTGGCCGGGTCGGTGTGCAGGCCGAAGAAGACGAAGAAGACCGCCGCGAACAGGTCCCGCAGGGGGCTGAGCAGGGCGTGGGCGCCTTCGGCGACCTCACCGGACAGGGCGATGCCGACGAGGAACGCTCCCACCGCCGCCGAGACCTGGAGCTGCTGCGCGATGCCCGCGACCAGCAGGGTGAGACCGAGAACCACCAGGAGCAGTTTCTCCGGGTCGTCGCTGGACACGAAGCGGGAGATCACCCTGCCGTAACGGACCGCGACGAAGAGCACCAGGCCCGCAACGCCGAGCGCGATCGCCAGGGTCGCACTGCCGGCCGCGAGGCTCACCCCCGCGAGCAGCGCCGTGATGATGGGCAGGTACACGGCCATCGCGAGGTCCTCGAGCACCAGGATGCTCAGGATCACGGGCGTCTCACGGTTGCCGAGCCGCCCGAGGTCGCCCAGGACCTTCGCGATGACGCCGGACGACGAGATCCAGGTGACGCCGCCCAGTACGACGGCGGCCACCGGGCCCCATCCCAGCAGCAGTGCCGCCGCCGCGCCGGGCAGCGCGTTGAGCGCGAAGTCGACCAGCCCGGCCGGGTATTGGGTCTTCAGATTGGAGACGAGGTCGCTCGCCGTGTACTCCAGACCCAGCATGAGGAGCAGCAGGATCACACCGATCTCGGCGCCGATCGCGACGAACTCCTCGCTCGCGCCCAGCGGCAGCAGACCGCCTTCGCCGAAGGCGAGTCCGGCCAGCAGATACAGCGGTATCGGTGAGAACTGGAAGCGGCCTGCGAATCGTCCCAGCAGGCCGAGGGCGAGGATGATCGCGCCGAATTCGATCAGGAAGATCGCGGAATGCACGCGATCACTCCTGTCCGAGTATCAGGGCGGCGGCGTCGACACCCTCGCGGGTGCCGATGACGATGAGGGTGTCCCCGCCGGCGAGCCGGAAGTCCGGCGTCGGGGACGGGATCGCACCGGACCGGCGCAGTACGGCGACGATGGAGGCTCCCGTCTCGGTGCGCATCCGCATCTCGCCGAGCACCCTCCCGTTCCAGTGGGACTGCGCGGACAGCTCGATGCGCTCCGCGACCAGGCCCAGATCGGTCGTGTGCAGCACGTTCGGACTGTGATGGGCGGGCATCAGCGCGTCGATCAGCGAGGCCGTCTCCGCCTCGGTCAGATGGAGCGACTGGGCACATGCGTCGGGGTCGTCGGCCCGGTAGACGTTCACCGACCGGGTGCCGTCGCGGTGCGCGATGACCGACAGATGGCGGTGCTCACGCGTGGTGAGGTCGTATTGGACACCGATGCCGGGCAAGGGTGTCGTTCTCATCCGCGGAGCAGGCACAGGCCCGTCCCTTCTGCTCGTCACAACCAGGGTTCGCCACGGGGGAGCGACGCTTCCGTCGCCCCGTGGCCCCGACATGGTGCCATCCGCGCCGAGGTGCGGGACATGGGTGTCGGTACGGATGGACATGACCCTGGGACACTGGTCAGGATGGAGCGGGGACATGGGCCCCGCCGCAGGTCACCGGGTGCCTGCGGGACGCATGCGCAAGGGGCCGGGCGGGACGCGCCGGCCGGGAGAGGCAGGACCGTGTCGCTGTACTGGCGGATCTTCCTGCTGAACGCCGCTGTCCTCGTCGTCGCGGTGCTCCTGCTGCTGGGCCCGGTCACCGTCTCCACCCCTGTGCTCTTCGGGGAGGCCGTCGTCCTCGTGGCCGGGCTGGTCGCGATGCTCATCGTCAACGCCTTCCTGCTCCGGGTCGGCCTCGCACCGTTCCAGCGGCTCACCCGGGCCATGCTGACCGCCGACCTCCTCAAGCCCGGCCGACGCACCGAGGTGACGGGCCATGGCGAGATGGCCGAGCTGACCCGCACGTTCAACACGATGCTCGACCGCCTCGAAGCCGAACGCGCCACCAGCAGCGCCCGTGTCCTGTCCGCACAGGAGGCGGAACGCCAGCGCATCGCGCAGGAGCTCCACGACGAGGTCGGCCAGACCCTGACCGCCGTACTCCTCCAGCTGAAGCACTCCGCCGACCACGCGCCCGACGCGCTCCGGGACGAACTGCGGCAGGCGCAGGAGACCACCCGCGGGAGCCTCGACGAGATCCGGCGGATCGCGCGCCGCCTGCGGCCCGGAGTTCTGGAGGAGCTGGGACTGCTCAGTGCGCTCAGGTCCCTGGCCACCGAGTTCTCCACCCGTGGACTGACCGTACGGCCCCATATCGATGCCGGTCTCCCGAAGCTCGACCAGGAGACCGAGCTCGTCCTCTACCGCGTCGCCCAGGAAGGGCTCACCAATACCGCGCGTCACTCGGGCGCTAGCCGCGTCGATCTGCACCTGAGCGCTCTGCCCCAAGGTGGAGTACGGCTGCGGGTCCGGGACGACGGCCGGGGGATCGGACGGGTGGCCGAAGGAGCCGGCATCCGAGGGATGCGCGAGCGCGCCCTGCTCATCGGCGCGGATCTGACGATCGGTCCCGGCGAGGGCGGAGGGACCGAGGTCCGCCTGGACGCCACGGGCGGAGCGAAGGGGAGGACAGCATGACCACGCCGGGCTCCACCCGCATCCTGCTGGCGGACGACCATGCGCTGGTGCGCGGCGGTGTACGTCTCATCCTCGACGCCGAGCCCGATCTCACCGTCGTCGCCGAAGCCGCGGACGGATCCGAGGCGGTCGCCCTCGCCCGGACCGAGCAGATCGATCTGGCCGTCCTCGACATCTCCATGCCCCGGCAGACGGGCCTCCAGGCGGCCCGCGAACTCAGCCGTCTCCAGCCGCAGGTGAGGATCCTGATCCTCACGATGTACGACAACGAGCAGTACTTCTTCGAAGCGCTCAAGGCCGGCGCGAGCGGTTACGTGCTCAAGTCCGTCGCCGACCGCGATCTCGTCGAGGCGTGCCGTGCCGCGATGCGCGACGAACCCTTCATCTACCCGGGCGCGGAGACGGCCCTGATCCGCAAGTACCTGGACCGGGCCGAGCAGGGCAGGCCGCTGCCCGACAAGGCCATCACGGACCGGGAGGAGGAGATCCTCAAACTCGTCGCCGAGGGACACACATCGAAGGAGATCGGCGACCTGCTCTTCATCAGTGCCAAGACGGTCGAACGACACCGTGCCAACCTGCTCCAGAAGCTGGGGTTGCGCGACCGGCTGGAACTCACCCGCTACGCCATACGCGTCGGACTGATCGAACCGTAGACGGGTTCGGATCCGGAGTGGTGCCGCGGGGCTGCGCGCCCTACGCGGCACCACCCGCCGGTGGGCCCAGGACCGGCTGGGCCCACCGGTGCTCAGCCGGCGCTGCGGAGCTCCAGCGTGCAGCACTTCACGCTGCCACCCGCCTTGAGGAGTTCCGACAGGTCCACCCCGATCGGGTCGAAGCCACGGGCGCGGAGCTGCTCGATCAGCGCCGTGGCGTTGTGCGGCAGCACCACGTGCCTGCCGTCGGACGTGGCGTTGAGACCGAAGACGGCCGCGTCCTCGTCCGTGGCGATGACGGCGTCCGGGAACAGGCGTCGCAGCACGGCCAGGCTCCCCGGCGAGAACGCGGGCGGGTAGTAGGCGATCGTCTGCTGGTCCAGGACCGAGAGAGCGGTGTCCAGGTGGTAGTAGTTCGGATCCACCAGGGTGAGGCCGACGACGGGACGTCCGAAGAACTCCTGGGCCTCGTCGTGCGAGCGGGGATCGCTGCGGAAGCCGGTGCCGGCGAGCAGCCAGTCCCCGGTGAGGAGGTAGTCGCCCTCACCCTCGTTGACGAAGTCCGCCGTGCGCAGGTCCGGGAAGCCGTTGTCGCGCAGCCAGTCGTGGTAGGCCGGGCCCTCCGCGATGCGCTCGGCGTCGCGGAACCTGGCCACCAGGGCGCGGCCGTCGACGACCGTGGCCCCGTTGGCGGCGAAGACCATGTCGGGCAGCCCGGGCACGGGGTCTATCACGTCGACGGTGTGCCCGAGGCTCAGGTAGACCTCGCGCAACCGTTCCCACTGGTCGATCGCCAGCTGGGTGTCGACGGGCTTCGCCGGGTCCATCCACGGGTTGATGGAGTAGACCACGTCGAAGTGGGTGGGCGGGCACATGAGGTAGTGCCGCGGCCGTGCGGTACGCATGAATGCGGATCCGATCGTCAGGGGCGGCTGGAGAGGTAGCCGCCCATGGAGGTGAAGTACTCGGTCGCGCCCATCTCGTGCCCCTCCTCGGTGCGGACGCGAGTAATGGCCAGGCCGTGGTTGCGGCCGGTGCGGGCGTCGGCTCCCGCGACGATGACGACACCGTCGCCCTCGCGGTAGAAGATCCGGCCCGGAGTGCCTCCGTAGCGGCCCTCGGAGACCACGGCGGACAGCACTTCGAGGCGCTTGCCCTTGTGGAAGGTGAACGCGGCCGGGTACGGGGCGGACTGGGCGCGGATCAGGCGCTCCAGTACATCGGCGGGCCAGTCCCAGTTGATCCGGATGTCCTCCTCGGCCCGCTTGTGGAAGAAGCTGGCCTGGGAACGGTCCTGCCGGGTGAACTCGGTCTGCCCGGAGGCGATCAGGTCGAGGGCGCCGATCGTGACGGGGGCGATGAGGTCCACCGTCTTGTGGAACAGATCCGTGGTCGTGTCGGTCGGCCCGACGGTGACCGCCCGCTGCACGACGATGTCGCCGGCGTCGAGCTCGTCGTCCATCAGATGGGCCGTGACGCCCACTTCGGGCTCGCCGTTGATCAGCGCCCAGATCAGGGGTGAGAAGCCGGCGTACTTGGGTAGCAGGGAGTCGTGGACGTTGAGTGTGCCGTGACGGGGGAGGTTGAAGATGCGCGGCGGGATCCAGGTGCGCCAGTTGTTGGCCACGATGATGTCCGCGTCGGCCTCCTTGAGGCGCTCGAACAGTTCCTCGTCGTCGGGCCGGTTGCGGATGACGACAGGGACGCCGTTCGCCTCGGCCAGCTCGGCGACCGAGTCGCTCCAGATCTTCTCGTAGGCGTGCTCGCTTTTCGGGTGTGTCACGACAAGGACCACGTCGTGCTCGGAGTCCAGGAGTGCTTGCAGGGTGCGATGCCCCCAGGTCTGGTAACCGAACATGACGACCCGCATGGGGATCCTCCTCGAGAGAGCGACTGACCGGCGCCAAGTAAAGCAAGGCTTACCTAAGTGCGCAACAGGCGTGATTTTGAAGGCTGTTGAGGTCGATTTTCAGCCAAGGCGCCCCGCTCAATCGTCTCGACAGGTCGCTCAGATCAGGTTAGCCTCACCTAAGTTCCAGTTGGGTGTCGCTCTTGGCGTGCCCGACGCCTCGTTCTCACCCACGCCTCACAAGCGGCCGTCCCGCACGATGGGAGTGACATGTCTCAGGTTCATCCTGGCGACGCACCTCTGGTCCACGACCTCATAGGAATCGGCTTCGGGCCGTCCAATGTGGCCATGGCGATAGCGCTCAGCGAGCACAACGCGCGTGTCGGCAGGCAGGAGGCGGTCACCGCTCACTTCTTCGAGCGCCAGGCCGGCTTCGGCTGGCACCGCGGAATGCTGATCGACGACGCGACCATGCAAGTGTCGTTCCTCAAGGACCTGGTGACGCTCCGGAACCCGGCAAGCGAGTACAGCTTCCTCTGCTATCTGCAGAGCAGGGAACGGCTCATCGACTTCGTCAACCACAAGAACCTCTTCCCGCTGCGCGTGGAGTTCCACGACTACTTCGAGTGGGCGGCGGCGAAGGTCGACGACATGGTCTCCTACGGACACGAGGTCATCGCCGTCGAGCCCGTCGTACGGGACGGCGTGATCGAGTACCTGGACGTGACGGCCCGCTCCGGATCCGAGACGGTGGTCCACCGGGCCCGAAACCTGGTCATCGGCACCGGACTTCGCCCGCTGATGCCGGAAGGCGTCGAGCGCACGGACCGCGTCTGGCACAACTCCGAACTGCTGGCGAAGGTCGACGGCCTGGAAGGCGCCGACCCCACCCGGTTCGTCGTCGTCGGCGCCGGCCAGAGCGCCGCCGAGAACGTCGCCTACCTGCACCGGCGCTTCCCCGAGGCCGAGGTCTGCGCGGTGTTCTCCCGCTACGGCTACAGCCCCGCCGACGACAGCGGCTTCGCCAACCGCATCTTCGACCCCGCCGCGGTCGACGAGTACTTCACGGCCCCCGACGCCATCAAGCGCAAGCTGATGGACTACCACGGCAACACCAACTACTCCGTGGTGGACATCGACCTGATCGACGACCTGTACCGGCAGGCGTACCAGGAGAAGGTCCTCGGGAGGGAGCGGCTGCGCTTCATCAACGTCTCCCGCCTCACCGGCGTCGAGGAGACCGACGGCAAGGTCCGTGCCACCGTCACCTCCCTCGTCACCGGGGAGGAGTCGACCCTGGACGCCGACGTCGTCGTCTACGCCACCGGCTACAGCCAGGCCGAGCCCCTCGGCCTCCTCGGCGAGGTCGGGGACCGCTGCCACCGGGACGACCAGGGCCGCGTCCGCGTCGAGCGGGACTACCGTCTCGCCACCGACCCCGCACTGCGGTGCGGCATCTACCTCCAGGGCGGCACCGAGCACACCCACGGCATCACCTCGTCGCTGCTCTCCAACACCGCGATCCGGGTCGGCGAGATCCTCGACTCGATCGTCGACCGGCGCCCGCAGAGCGACCCCGACGACCTGCGACCGGTCGCGGACGGGATCGGCACGGCCCGCTAGGAGCCCCGCTCCCGGCCCGACGCCCCACCCCTCGCACGCCACCCCCACACGCCCCGCCCGCCGCAATGCCTTCGTGCACGGCGGTCGTGGCACGCACCGTGAAACCCCCGTGAAAGGAACATACGTGTCCACTGGAGCACGTCCCGCGCTCGCGCGGTTCGCCAGAAACATCCCCCGCGTGGCCATCGCCGCAGTCGCCGCGCTCGCTCTGGCCGCCTGTGGGGGCGGCACCGAGAAGACGGAGTCCAAGCCGTCGGCCGGGGCCGGTGACGGCTCGAAGGCCGCCGCCTTCCCGGTCACCGTCGCGCACAAGTACGGCAGCACGACGATCGACAAGGAGCCGAAGAAGATCGTCACGCTCGGCCTCTCCGACCAGGACGCCGTGCTGGCCCTGGGGATCAAGCCGGTCGGTTCGGTGGACTGGTTCAAGGAGAAGCCGTACGGCAAGTGGCCCTGGACGAAGGACAAGTGGGGATCCGAGCAGCCGCAGATCGTCGGTGAGCGCGACGAGTACAACATGGAGAAGATCGCCGCGCTCCAGCCGGACCTGGTCATCGCCCAGTACTCCGGCATGAAGAAGGAGCAGTACGACACGCTCTCCAAGTTCACCAAGGTCGTCGCCCAGCCCAAGGAGCACCCCGACTACGGCGCGCCCTGGCAGGTCATGACCCGCCAGATCGGCAAGGCGCTCGGGAAGGACGCCGAGACCGAGAAGCTGATCACGGACATCGACACCCGCTTCAAGGCCGTCCGGGACAAGCACCCCGAGTTCGCGCAGAAGACCCTGGCCGTGGCCGACAGCTTCGAGGCCGGCAAGTACTCCGCGTTCACCAAGACCGACCCCAAGGCGATCTTCTTCTCCGAGCTCGGTTTCAAGCTGAAGCCCGAGATCGACTCCCTGGCCAAGCCGGGCTACAACGTCGCCGAACTGAGCGCCGAGAAGCTGAACGTGCTCGACGTCGACCGGCTCGTCTGGGTCACCTCCAGCACCGAGGCCAACGACCGGATCAAGGCCGAGCCGCTCTACACGAAGCTGAAGGTCCAGCAGGAGAAGCGCGACCTGTTCGTGCCCTACCAGGACCCGGACATCGGCGCGGCCTTCTCCTTCAACACGGTCCTGTCGATCCCGTACGCGATCGACCAGATCGAGCCGCTGCTGGCGGCCATCAAGTAGTCGCAGCACCACCGCGGGTCCCACCCCGCCGCCCATACCCGGCGGGGTGGGG
>NZ_JBHJTL010000089.1:0-22027 GCF_042264065.1 Streptomyces sp. NPDC056222
GGCGCGCTCTGGAGTGACGCCCTCCGCTGCGCTCCGGGCTGGCTCCGCTGACGCTTCGCCAGATTCCCGCGCGAGCGCGGGAATTGACGGGCCGCAAGCGGCCCGTCCAAGGGAAGGCTCGGCGCAAGCGCCGAGCTGGTGCCGCTGACGTGTCACCAGATGCCCGCGCTTGCGCGGGCATTGACGGGCCTTCGGCCCGTTGGGGTGTCCGCTTGCGCTCCCACCCCTGGGACCTTCCGGCTACGCCTCCAGGTCCTGGGCCCGCTACCGCGGGCCGGCTGGCAGCGGCGAACGGGCGGGGGTGGTCTGCCGGGTGCGGATCCGGGTCACTCTGGAGGTGGGGTGAGGGGGTGATTTCGCCGGGATGCTGTCGCGGGGAGTTGTGGGCACGGTACAGTCGTAAGTGTGTATCACGTCGGATGTGATGTGTGTAGCTGTGTAGGATCACGAGAATATCGCCATCCCCTCCCCGGCGGGTCTGTCCGCCGCTTCGATTTCGCGGAGTGCCGAATGCAGAAGTCTGGTGACATCGTGCTGCGTCCTCATCAGGAGGAGGCGGTGGAGGCTATTGTCCGTGGGCTTGATATTCCGCCGGGGAAACGGATTCCGGAGGCGGGTCTGCGGGCGACGGTGGTAGCGGCGTGCGGGACCGGGAAGACCTTTATCGCCGCTGCGGCGGCTCTCCGGCTTGCCCGGCACGGGCGGGTCCTGGTGCTGCTGCCGACCCTGGACCTGTTGACGCAGACGGTGCGGGAGTGGCGGCTGGCCGGGCACGGCGGGCCGGCTGTCGCGGTGTGCTCGCTGGAGGACGACCCGCAGCTGTGGCAGCTCGACGTGCGGACGACGACGTCGGCGCCGCAGCTGGGGCTGTGGCACGGGCGCGGCCCCGTCACGGTCTACGCGACGTACGCGTCGCTGCCGGTCATCGCCGAGGCGCATGAGGGCCTGTACGGGCTGCCGATGGACGTCTTCGACCTGGTCGTCGTGGATGAGGCGCACCGAACGTCGGGGTCGGTGGGGAAGGCGTGGGCCGGTGTGCACCGTCAGGAGGTGATTCCGGCGATGCGCCGGCTGTACATGACCGCGACCCCGCGGATCTGGATGGAGCGCCCGCCGCGGTCTCGGTCGCAGGAGCGGGAGGAGGCGCAGGAGGCCGTCGAGGAGAGGGGGCGGGTGGATCCGGGCCGAGGTGCCGGGAAGAGGGGGCGCGGGGGGCTGGAGGAGATGGAGGAGCAGCGTCGGCTCGCCGGGGAGGCGGAGGAGTGGCGCGGGGAGGGTGGCGAGGCGGAGCGGGGGGTCTATGTCTCCCGGCCGCGGCTGGATCGGCTGCCGAAGGAACTCGCCTGCTCGATGGACGATGAGCGGGTGTTCGGGCCTGTTGTTTATGAGTTGTCGCTCGCTTCGGCTATTTCCCGGGGGCTTTTGGCGAAGTATCAGATTGTGGTGGCGGAGCTCACCGACCCTGTTGTCACTCCGGATCGGCTGGCGGGCGTGGAGCGGTACGAGGAGCAGTTGCGTGGTGAGCGGCTTGCCGCGATGCAGACCGCGCTGTTGGAGACGATGGCGGCGCACGGGTTGCGGACCACCATCACGTTTCATCATCGGACGGTGGAGGCGGAGGCCTTCGCCGTCGGGCTCGGCCGGGTCGCCTCGCGGTTGCATGCGGTGGATCCGGGGCGGCATCCGGAGCGGGTGTGGTCGGGGTGGCTGTGTGGGGAACACGCGGGTTCCCACCGGCAGTCGGTCCTCGCCGACTTCGGGCGCAGGGCCGGACGCGCCGTGCTCTCGAATTGTCGGGTTCTGGGCGAGGGCGTCGATATCAGAAGTGTGGACTCGGTCGCCCTCGTCGACCCCAGGGGATCTGCGGTCGACATCGTGCAGGCCATCGGCCGTGCCCTGCGGCAGAAGCCTGGTGAGGGGAAGATGGCCACGCTCATCGTGCCGGTCTTCCTCGCGCCCGGGGAAAAGCCAGAGGACATGATCTCGTCTAAATCGTATCGGCCGCTGATTCGGGTATTGGAGGGGTTGCGGGCGCACGATGAAAAGGCTGTGGAAATGCTTGCTATTCCGCAGGAGAGCCAGAAAATGGTCGTTGACCCGTCGGTGCCGGTCGGGCAGGCGCCGGAGGAGGGCGAGGAGGAGTCACGGCTGCTGCTCCGGTTCGCGGCGCCCCGTGATCCGGCGCTCATCGCGAAGTGGATCACCTTTCAGGTGATCCACACCGAACGCCAGGACTGGCGCCGGGGCGCGGAAGCCGCGCTGCGCTACCGGCAGCGGGAGGGGGACCTGGACGTCCCGTACGAGCACGTCGAGGCCGCGGGGGCGTTCCCGCTGGGGCGGTGGCTGTCGGACCAGCGGCGGGCGTACCGGGCCGGGACGATGACCGGGAAGCGGGCGGCCGAGCTGGAGGAGCTGGGGATGGTGTGGGACACCGCCGACGCCGGCTTCGAAACCAACCTCGCGGCCGCCCGCGCCTACTACGAGCTCCACGGAACCCTCGCCGCACCGCGGCACGCCACCATCCTCGACCAGGCCGTCGGACAGTGGCTCACCAACGTCCGCCGCCCCGGCGGACTCGGCAAAGACCAGGGCCGGGCCCGCCGGCGGGCCGCCGCCCTCGCTGCGATCGACCCCGACTGGAACCCGGGCACGCTCGGGTGGACCGTCGACTGGCAACGCCACCACGCCTACCTCACCCAGCTCCTCGCCGAAGGCGCACGGCTGACCGCGATCGTGCCGGGGGTGACGCGGCATGGGGAGGACGTCGGACGGTGGCTCGCCACTCAGCGGCGGAACTTCGGCCGGCTGGGCGCCGAGCAGCAGCGACGCCTCGGCGGGCTGGGCGTAGAGCCCCAGAAGGCTCAACCGGCCCGTATGGCGG
Source organism: Streptomyces sp. NPDC056222 (assembly GCF_042264065.1). Lineage (NCBI taxonomy): Bacteria > Bacillati > Actinomycetota > Actinomycetes > Kitasatosporales > Streptomycetaceae > Streptomyces > Streptomyces sp. NPDC056222. The sequence continues at coordinate 2,882 of NZ_JBHJTL010000089.1, forward strand.
CGGCGAAGACGGCTACGGCGTCCGGTCCGGGCGCGGGCGGTACAGCCTTCCAGACGGGCCTCCAAGCCCTGCAGCAGTACGTCGCGCGGGAGGGCCGGCTGCCGGGACGGGCCGTCGTCGAACAACTCCCCGACGGCAGCTCCCACCGCGTAGGCATCTGGTACGCCAACCAGAAAGCCCGCCGCGACAAGCTGACCACCGACCAACACGCCGCACTCGCCGCATTGGGCATCGACTGGGCATGAGTCGAGGGGTGGGGCGGCTGACTGCGCGCTGTCCTACTCGGTGCGCCAGTGGGCTGTGGTCCGCATGGTGTACCTGCCAGGAGTCGCTCCCGAAACCAGGGCCGGTGCCCGCGGGCACGTTACTGGGTGAACGCCGGGACCCCGGGAGTATGGGTCACACCGCACACCCCTCGTGCTCGCGAGGGCGCCGCGGGCGGCGGCGCGAGGGTCGGCCCGATCAGCGGCATTACGGCCGCCAGCATCTCCGCCTCGCTCGCGGTCCCGTCCACAACCAGATCGGCGGCCGCTCGGGAGGGCGCGACGTGGGCTGCGTGGCGGTCCCTGCCGGTCTGTAGATAGTTACGCAGGGACCGTCGGGGGTCCTGCTGCTGCACCTCGATCTTCCGGAGGATCTTGCGGGCCAGGCGTATGTCGTCGGGGGTGTCGATATACACCCGCCACGCCGCCCGCCGGACCACGGACGGCAGTGACAGCGCGAACAGGCCCTCGACCACCACCAGCAGCACGCCGGGGCGCAGCAGCGCCGCGTCGATGGCGTGTGTCACCGATGTCTCGTTGATCGACCCCGGATGGTTCCAGTCGAGGGCGGCGTGCCCGTCGGCACTGACCGTCCACACACCCTTCAGGGGGTCGTGCGCGGGCACGTAGTAGTCGTCCAGATGGACCAGTGCGACGCTCTCGGGACACTGCAGCGACAGAGCTTCGGCAAGGGTGGACTTGCCGGATGCGGTGCCGCCTGCAACCGCCAGTACACCCGCCATACCGGGCGCTCCTCATGTGTTCAAAGGGGGTAGACGAAGCGGCCGGACAAGCCGGGTGCAGGGAATGTACGGCGGCGTGATCGCCCATGGCAAGCGGGGAATCGAGGACCGATTCAGCGGAGGCCGGGGCCGCGGCCTTTGGTCGACCTGCGCACCAGTCTCGGCGATGCCGCGGACCTTCAGCGTGGGTAGCGGCCCTTGGGCGCGGGCGTGACGTCGACGCCCTGACCAAAACGTCTCCGGCAGGTCGCCCGGCCGAGCCGGAGGAGATCGCCGGGGCGGCCCTCTTAACTCTGGGCTCGGTTCGGGTTCGCGGCCGGTTCCGGTACCTCTGACGATCCCCGGCTCCGGCTGCTGACGGTGGCGGTGCCCGGAGAGGTGGCGCGGGAGCTGTTGGGTGCCTGGGAGGCCGGGGCTTTGGAGGGGCAGCACGAGGTGATCCTGGGCCGGGCGTTGGGGCATGTCTACTTTCGGCAGGCGGGCCGGCGGGCGGACGGGCTGCAGGTGAGGTTCGGGGAGGTTGACTTCATCGACTTCGAGCTCGCGTAGCGGCTGTGGAATTGCCGCTGTCCAGCGGGACGGGTTCGTGGCGCAGTGCCTCGCGTTTCTCCCGCCAGTCCCAGACCACCGGGCCGAGGTGCGTGCCTGCCTGGTCGGCCGGGGGCTGGGGTGGGCGGAGTCTGATGGTCTCGGCCAGGCGCAGGAGGGCGGGGCGGTCGGTGGGGGTGGCCAGGAGGTGGAGGGTGCTGGTGTGGTGTGCGAAGCGAGTCGCGGCGTGGAGGAAGACGGCGGCCCAGGGCGGGATGGGGTAGATCGCGCAGCCGTCGGTGTACCGGGTGCGGTCGTGCAGGGTGAGGGTGCTGTCGGCGGGGTGGAAGCCGTCCGTGCGGGCCGTGGTGAGTTGTTGGAACGAGGCTCCGGTGGCGATGGCAGCCGCGAGGGCGGCGGCGCGGGCGGGGTGGGCTGTCGCGGTGTGCAGGCGGTCGGTGAGCCGGGCTGTCTGGGCAGGCGTGGGTGGCAGGGGCGCCGGGCGCTGGTGGTAGACGATCGGCTTCGGTGCGCAGGCGGCGGTGCAGGGCTGGGGGCTGTCATAGGAGACGAGGCGGTCGAGTGCGTCGAGGGTGATCCAGCGCAAGGCGGCGGGCGTGGCGGGCGGGGCGGGAGCTGCTGGCGGCGGGCTGGGTGAGACGGCGTCGCCCAGGTAGAGGGCGCGGGCTTCGGTGAGGGTGCGGACGGTGGTGTGGTGGCCGGCTGCCAGGGCGCGGTGGAGGGCGGCGACGTTCCCCTTCCACAGCCCGAGCAGAGCCCTGACCTCCGCGGTGACCGCGAACCGTCCCGGATAAGGGGCGCGCTCCCCCGGCGCCGCAGCCACGGCCTCGTCATCCTCAGCCGCGGCCAGCCATCGCCACACCGCCCGCTCCCGTACACCCAAAGCATCCGCCGCCAACCGGACGTGCCGGGTCGTCAGCTTCTGCTCCCGACGCAAGGCCAGCAGGCGGCGCACCGCCGGCCCCCGCAACGCCCGCACCGACACAGCCGGCAAAGCAGCTTTTCGAACCAGCATCCATCCCTGCGGAGCCCGGGTCCCTTGCCTCCTGATCCCCCCGGATCACACCAAGCCACCCGTCGGCTGGTGGATCAGAACTCACGAAACTGAGACAGCGTCACACCTGCCGCGACAAAAGCCCAAGACAGCGATCCCCCACCGATCTCTCACATCCATGACAGTTCCCCCACCCCTCTAAACCGCCCCCGACCAGCATCAACATGCTCAGGCCCACCGTCTCTCACACCACTGCCCCCAAACCGAGAAATCGCAATCACCGCTCCACAGGAGTTAAACCAGAACCCGTTGTCACCTACGTAGCCAGCCCAGGTCGAGGGTCAAGCCGGAACCCACACGTTCCTCCACACCGGGGCGACACACACGATCCGGTTCGAGCCTGACCACCTCCGGGAATCCACGAACCCGCGCACTTCCACCGGTGATCCCCTCAAGCTGATGTGGCCGTTCGGGATCACCGCGCAGACCGCCATGCGCTATGTCGGGCGCCGCCTGCCCGGAGCGCACCGCGAAACTGCTCAGGTAGCGGGCCCGATCCGAGCCCGATGCCGGCTGAAAGCCCGTGGCGGTGTAGCAGTGGGTCCGGCATCATCCCCATGTGATTGTGATGCAACCCGTTCTGGAGATCTCTGCCGCCGCCGACTTCGCGCTCTGGCCGGTTGGCGAGCAGGAATCGTATGGCTACCTCCTGCTGAACGGGGGGCTGACTCCGGCGGAGGTCGGCACGGCGATTATGCAGATCGCCGCCTGCAACGACTTCGAGCCGGAGGAGGAGCACGGGCCGTGCCCGACCGACCCGCTCGACACATTCCTGCACGGGCTGCTCACCATGCCTGATCTGTTCGCCGCCGGAGGGTTCCGGGTGACCGAGAATGCCACCGACACCGTCTTCGTCGAGCCGGGCTGCTGCAACGGCCTGGAGACCTGGCGGGACTGGCTGGAGGTGCTCGACGGCACCGGCTGCTCCTACTTCGGCCACGATCCGTCGTCGGTGGCCGAACGCGTTGGCGACATTGTCCGGCTGACGTTCGACGCTTACGGGACGGACGGCAGCCCGGTGATCGAGCTGTCGGTAGACCAGGCACGCAGGCTCGTCGCGGGCGCCCAGCAGGATTTGCAGGACTTCCTCGGTCTTGCCGGAATCTGGGCTGAACAACACCTGCCGGCACACGCCGCCGCCGTCACTACCGCCCTGGCACGGGCACTGGACCTGGCGCCCACACAATGACCAGCTTCCTGACCCACCGAGCGCACGTGCACGACGCCCGTCTCCCCCTCCGCCGCCGGCACAGCCCGCTGCGGACCTGCATCACCCTCTTTGCTCCGTACGGCTTCCGGGCGACGTATCACCACCTCACGCTCAGCGCCGCGATCCCCCGGCGGCTGGAGGCGGACCCGGACGCGCTGGTGCGGGCGGTGGAGGAACTGCATGAGGCGCGGGTGCTGTGGCTCGCGCGAGCGGAGGAGTACGCCGCGCAACGCCGGGCGGAGAAGCGGGCGGGGCGGCGGGCTGTGAACCCGCGACCGTGGTGGCTGCGGAGCTGGTGGGAGGGCCCGAACCGCGCCTGGTACGAAGACCCGTTTCGCCATCCGCCGCTGCGGCTGCCTGAGTACGTCCGGCGACAGAACGCGATTCTGGACGGCGCCGATCTCCCCGGCTGCCCCGCCTGCGGGGACGAGAGACCGCTGGTGTCGAACTCGACCGGGCACGGCTGGGTGGAGCTGTGCCGTGGGTGCGCGTGGGTGCTGGCGCCATGTCCGTGCGGGCAGCGGCACCGGTTCGTCCCGGAGACGCCGTTCAGCTGGAAAGGGATCTGGCAGCGGGCGCACATGAGCGATGACGGCACGCCGAACCCACATTGGCCTGCGGGCTAGCCGGTTGGATGCGGCACGGGGGGAGGTCGACCGGTGGATCGCCTTCAAGTCGCATTTCGGGATCGAGAGCTTCTACTGCCGGCCCGGCATCGAGGGCGCCCATGAGAAGGGCGGCGTCGAGGGGCAGATCGGCTACTTCCGCCGCAACCACTTCGTGCCGGTGCCGGAGGTCGATTCGCTGGCGGAGCTGAACGAGCTGGTCGAGCAGTGGGACCGGCACGACGGGCGGCGCCGGATCGGGTCCAGGGCTCGGACGATCGACGAGTACTTCGAGGACGAGCGCCCTCGGCTGCTGCCGCTGCCGGAAGACCCGTTCGAGACGGGACGGGTTTTCACCCCGCGGGTCGACCGCTACGGCCAGATCGCGGTCCACACCAACCGCTACTCGGTGCCGGTGAGGCTGATCGGCAAGCGCGTCCGGGTACTGCTGCACGCCTCCCACCTGGTGGTCTACGACAAGAACGTCGAGTGGCCCGGCACGAGCGGCTGATCGCCAAGGGCGCCTGCCGGCTGGAGCTGGACCACTACCTGGAGGCCCTGGTCCGCAAGCCGGGCGCCTTTCCCGGCGCGACCGCACTCGACCAGGCCCGCTCCGCTGGGAAGTTCACCCCCGTCCACGACGCCTGGTGGGCCGCGGCGGTCAGGGCCCACGGCGACGCCGAGGGCACCCGGGCTCTGATCGAGGTACTGCTGCTGGTCCGTCACCTCGCGCACGAGCACATCGTCGCCGGCCTGGCCACCGCCCTTCGGGCCGGGGCTCTGACCGCGGACGCGGTCGCGCTGGAGGCCCGCAAAGTGGCCCAGGCCGAGGACGAACCCACCGCCCCCGATGTCCCGGCACCGCGGCTGGCTACAGGGCAGGGAGCGGCGACCGTGACGTTCCTGCACGAGTGGAGGCTCAATCATCTTCCGCCGGACACCAGGCCGCTGCCCTCGGTGACCCACTACGACCAGTTGCTCCGACACCGTCGCGCCGGCGGCGGTGACCTGCGAGAGGGAGAAGCGCCATGACCCTGCCCCGCCAGCGAAACCTGACCGAGCAGGCCGCGACCACGGCCATCGACACCGCCTGCCGGCTGCTGCGGCTGCCGTCGATCCGCAGCGAGTTCGCCGAGATCGCCGACCGGGCGGCGAAGGACCAGATGACCTATCGAGGGTTCCTCGCCGAGCTGCTGATGACGGAGTGCGACGACCGGGCCCGACGCCGCTCGGAGCGGCGGATCAAAGCCGCCGGATTCCCCCGGGACAAGTCGCTGCGGGCCTTCGACTTCGACGCCAACCCGAACATCGACCCCGCCGTGGTCAACACCCTCGCCAGCTGCGAGTGGATCAAGAAGAGCCAGCCGCTCTGTCTCATCGGCGACTCCGGCACCGGTAAGTCCCACATGCTCATCGCCCTGGGCACCGAAGCGGCGATGCAGGGCTACCGCGTCCGCTACACCCTTGCCACCAAGCTGGTAAACGAGCTGGTAGAGGCCGCCGACGAGAAGCAGCTGAACAAGACGATCGCCCGCTACGGCCGTGTCGACCTGCTCTGCATCGACGAGCTCGGCTACATGGAACTCGACCGCCACGGCGCCGAACTCCTCTTCCAGGTCCTGACCGAACGCGAGGAGAAGAACAGCGTCGCCATCGCCTCCAACGAGTCGTTCGGCAAAGCGCACACGTTCCGGCGAACCTGTGCCAGGCAACGCCGAACTTCACGGGTTCCGGCAGGAACGCGGATGCTGCATGATCGAACGATGCTGGTCGAACTGGTGAAGGTCGCAAGGTTTCCTTGGAGTCCCTGGCTGGCCCAGGTCCGGACGCCGTTCGGCGGGACATCGGTCCGCTGGTGCGGTGACGAGGCCGCGAAGCCGGGCAAGTACCACGTTGAGTGGACGGTCGATGAGGACATCGTCTGGGGTCGGAACGCGAAGCCGGCTGTCGGCGTCGGACCGGGAGTCCGACCTGGCGGGCACTGCGTTGTCCTGCGCGGACGGTTGGACCTCACCGTGGACGGCGCCGCCGTGCTGGACTTCGATGGCTCGCAGATTCTGCTGGACCTTGCTGATCCGCTGCCAGAGGGTGTTGCCGGCACGTGGGTCGAGCTCTTCATAGAGCGCGAGAAGATCGCTCTCTACCCGTACGAACTCTGACCAGAGATCAGTCGTTGGCCGCCGCCCACTCCGCCAAGCGGATCTCATCAATGCGGTCGGACAGATCGATCATGGTGGCCTCGGGGTCCATGCCGAAGGCGGCGGCGACAAGCTTGGGGTCCATGGTGTTGACCAGGTCGAGCAGTCGAGTGCAGCGGATCATGCGGGGTGGGAAGCCGCAGGCGTCAAGGACGTGACTGACATAGGCGGTGGACGCCGGCCCCCGGCCGGACTTCGTCTGGCGGGTGACCATCACATGCGGGTTGTCCGTCTTCTGTTCTTCGCGGTGGGCCAGGCAGCGTTCCACTGCCGCCCAAGACGGCGGATCCAAAGGAACCGGATGCGGACGGTCGCCGAGCCGAGCGGTCCGGGCACGATAGTCGAGGTCAACGGCGTGGAGCATTTTGACCTCGCGGCTTGAGGCGCCGTGCAACAGGGCGAGCATGCCCAGTAGGGCCTCGTGCGGGTGGACGGCTGGATCCGTTGTCCAGCGGCGGAACAGCAGACGTTGCTGGTCAAGCGTCAGAGTCGTGCCGGTGAAGCCGCTCGGTCCTCGGGCAGTCAGACCGCGGGCGGGATCGACGAGGACGATCTTCCGGGATCGCGCGAAGCGGAAGAACTGTCCGAGCACCACCAGCCGACGCTTTCGGGCCTTGGGTGAGCCGTCTAGGAAGGCTTCGAGATCGTGCACGTCGGTCAGTGCCCAGTCCTCCTTGCCGCACTCGCTGGAGAGGAACAGGGCGAGATCGCGCACGATGGCCAGTGCGGCTTCGATGGTGCCGTCGGTGCGGGGCAGTGTTCCGGCACGCCGGGATCGCTCACGCGAGCGGATCATGAAGTCGGAGAAGGCCTCCACCGAAGGCCGCAGGGGGCCGGGGACCGCGAGGACCCGGCGTTGTCGTCGGCCGGCCGCGAGCCGCTCGACCTGGTCGGTGGCCATGGCCAGACCGCGACTGGTGAAGAAGGTCTCCAAGCACGGGCGAGGGAGCCCATCGAACGACCCGGGCGGCGGGAGCGTTCGAGTACGGACTGGGGGAGGTTGGGCTGGCCGTCCCTAAGAAGCCGCCCGAGGGAAGTGATCACCGTGCAGGCCCGGCCGACGGAGTACTTGCCGGCGAGATCCGTCGTGAAGTCCTGCAGCCAGTCGCGGGGATTGTCGAGCTCGGCAATGAGGTGCTCGGCCCGGACGAAGGGGCGATCGGGGTGACGCTGCCAGCAGGCCGAGCACAGACCAAGCCCTGCGTGCTTCCGTACTCTGCCGCATCGCTCACAGGCCCGGGGCGGCTGTTTGGCCTGCCGGGGACGCGAGCAGTGCCCGCACCAGCCGGTGTCCTCGCGCAGAGATCCGGGCCGGCTGCAACGAGGGCATGGAGCCTTGGCGGCGTCGCGTTCGGACTTCCGCAGGCAAGTGCGGCAGAGAGCGGAGGATTTGCTCCGCAACGGGTGCCCGCATGCGGTGCATACGCGAGAGCAGGTGATGCACTGGCCTGTGTCCGCCTGGAGGACGCGCTGCTGTCCGCACCGGGGGCAAGCGGCACGGGCCGCGGCCTCCTTCTTCCGGGCGGTACAGCGGCAGCAGTAGCGACGGTCGATGAAGCCGACCGGTGCTCCGCAGCCGATTCAGCGACGCTTCACACCCACCTCGTCACAACACTCGACCCCACAGGTACAGCCACCAAACTATGGCCAGACCCCAAAGACTTCGACTGGCCACTCTCACCGACACTCACACCCGACCAGATCGACGGCATCGGAGGCCTCACCCAGCCACTCCCCAACACAGCCAACCGCTGACACCACACCCCACACTCACAATCCACTCACCAGCAACGGTGGCCGAACACTTCCGCGAGTACGGCCCCGCTCCGATCGACGGCGAATCGATCGCACTGGTCTTCGCCAGCGACGGCGGGGGCCATCTGTTCGCGATCGGAGACAGCGGACAAGTCTGGAAGTCCACCACGGCCTCCTGGTTTGACGACTTCGAGGTCGCCGCGTCCAGCTTGCAGGAGTTCCTCGAACAGCTCGGCCGACAGATCGCGAACCAGCTCTGACCATCAGCCGAGGAACAAACCGGCCCCCTGCCCCACGGAGATCAACTCCAGACTGGGGAATCGCGAGCAGGTGTGGGGTCACCCCTGAGAAGAGGGTGGCCGATTTCAAAGAGCGTCATCAACCCGCCACACTGTGCACATGGGTACCGACGTCCCGCCTGCCAGCCGTACGCCCCTTCGGCATGCCCCGCCCACCGACAGCACCATAAAGGAGCTGTACGCCACTGCGCTGACCTGCGGTATCCCGGACTGCGGGGAACCGCTGTACCGGGAGAACCCAGCTACCGGCCAGCGCCTCCTCAACAGCCGGGTCGCCCACATCCACGCCCGCAGCGAAGGCGGACCGCGGTGGGATCCTGAGATGAGCGAGGACGACAACCGCAGCTTCGGCAATCTCATCCCCCTGTGCGAACGCCACGCCTTCGAGATCGACGCCACCCCGGCGCACTACCCGGCGGCTCTCCTGCGCGCCTGGAAGAAGACGCAGATCGAGACGCACTCCCGCGCGGTGGGCATGTCGCTGAGCGACGCCGAAGCGGCCGAGGTCGCCGCCGCGTCCTTCAGCGTTGATGACCTCATGGAGCGTCTGACTGCCGTGCTGCCGTTCTCGGCGCGCTCGCGCTCACGCGCCGAAGCGTTGGTCCTGGCAGCAAACAGCAGCCGGGCCCGGGGCATTGTCCGCCTGCGCAGTACCCCCGCCGACCGGGTGGAGACCGCGCTGGTGTGGAAGACGCAACAGGCTGATCCGGTGGTGGAGGTGCCCGCAGGAGCGCTGCGCGTCCTGGTCGCTCCCATGGGAGCTGGCAAGAGCGAGGAGGCAGAGCGCTGGTGGAGCGAGGGGCTGACCCAGGCGTGGGCGCCGGATGCCCAGGTTGAGATCCCGGTGTGGCTGGAAGCATGGGAGGTCACGGCCACGCTGGGCGGGACTGTTCAGGAGGCACTGGGGGGCGATCCGGCGCGTGCCTGCCGGATCGTTGTGGACAATCTCGACGCGGTGAGTCCCAAAAGGGCCGACCAGCTCCTCACTGACGCGCGCCGCCTGGTGGCGACCTGGCCTCAGGTGAGCGTCCTGGCGACCACCCGCCCAGGTGCGGGCAGCGTGGATGAGGCGGAACGACTCGACGTGGCGGCGTGGCCGGTACAACGGGGCTGGGATCTGCTGCGCACCCTGATGGGTGAGGATCATGTCCCCGGCCTGGACGCGCACGAAGTCCGGCAGCTGCTGACCAGTCCGCTGCAAGTCCACGCCCTCGCCAGCCGTCTGCGCGCGGGCGGCGACGCCCGGGTCTCCACTCGTGAACTGCTGTCGGGACTGGCCCGTGCCATCCTCGATCGCGAGCGCCCCGAGGCCTCACGGGAGGTGTGGGCGAGCCTGCCCCGCCTTGCTGCCCAGACCCTGAACCAGCAAAGCCCTGTGCAGGCGAGCGTTTTCGCCCGCCAGCATCTGATCTGGGAACTGGAGGAGACCGGGCTCGTCGTTCAGGATGACGGACTGCTGCGTTTTGCTCTTCCCCTGTTCGAACAGCACTTCGCCGCCCAGGCCCTGCAGGACGACGAGGCGCTGATCGAAACCTCTGCGGGGGCGGAGTTCTTCCCACGTTGGCGGTACGCGATCGCGTTCACCGTGGACACCGCGACGTGCGAACGCGCGGAGGGGTTCCTGCTCCGCCTGGCCCGCGTCAATCCGGCAGCGGCATCATGGGTCCTTGACGAGACCGCACGGGCTGATCAGGGCGCGAACCCATCGCCGTCGGCTTCCACAAGTGGGCCAGCGAGCGCCGCTTACGGAGCACATGCCGACGGCGTAGAGCCTGCTCTTGTAGTGGGGGGGTTGGCTGCGTGAGGCGACACTGTCCTGGCTGGAAGGGCTTGGCGAGCTGGGCCAGCTTTTGGCACCGCACCATCAGGGCACGCTCGCGCCCTGGGGCGTGTTCCTGGACCAGGAGCACAGTTGGATGACCATCGCCCAGGCCCGCGAAGGAGCCATGGACGCCGATCTCGTCGTCCGGCCTGACCTCCCCCCCCAGGAGCCTTTCCCTTGGGCGCAGTTCCACGACTATCAGTCGTTCGCCGTTCCCCAGGAGAAGCTGGCTCGCTGGGTATGGGCCCGGAACCGGCTACGCGAGCGGCTGGCCCGCCAGGTGAAGAACCGCGCCCTTCCAGTCGATCCCACTTCTCCCCTGGCGGCCGAGCGTACGTGGTTTCTCGCGCGGCAGATCATGGCACAAGGGCGGGCTAGGCCCCGACGGGAGATCTCCCTGGATGATCTGCGGCGAGAAGTGGATGAGCTGATGGCCCAAGTCAAGACGACCCGATGGTCCCGGTGGCAGTGGGGCGCGGACACCGTCGACTCCGCCGACATCCGCTGGCTCCACGCCCAGTTGCAGCACCTGCCCGGAGACACACTCGCCAACCCGCGGCCGCCGGCCGACCGCCCTGAGGGCGCCCGCTACCTCTGGCAGACCTACTCCCCCGAACTGACCTTCTCCATCACCCAGGACGTCATACGCGACGCCCTCATCGGCTACCGCGGCCTGGTGCAGCGCAACTTCCCCCGGTTTGGCGCCGCGCTCGGTCTGTATAGCATTTTCCCGGTCCGCGCTGAAGGCCTCGTGATCATGCCGGAGCGGGACGCCACCGAGGCATATGGCGCCAGCGTCGCCTACACCCTGCGCCACGATGTCGGATCTCGAGCGCAGGATGTGCCTGCGGTGGAGTTCGATCTCGCTGAGGAGCCGAACGTGCCCGGCTCCCTGTGGGGTCGCCTGCAAGAGGAACAGGCATCGGTGTTCCATCGCCCGGCGATCCATCACGAGGGGCTGTCGACCGGGCTGGAGCGTCAGGCCACCAACCTCGCCTACAGCTGGCTGATCCGAGACTTGAAGGCGGTTGGCTGGCTGGAACGCTCGGTGACCCTTCCCGAGTGACTGCGCTTCCCCTGCGACTACCGCAGCAGTCCCTCACATCGTGCACCGCCCTGGGCAAACGCCGCCAAAGCCATAGGGATTCCCGCGATATACCCGAGATTCCAGCTTCTTCCACGAGGACCGCAGCTCACAGCCCTGCACATCCCTGGCCACTAGCTAATCATTCGTGATTCACCCAGGTCATAGAGCGGATCGTTCAGCCCACGATGCGTCCAGATCAAGTCCGGGACAGCAGCTCACAGCCGTTCAACACACGGGCAGAAGTAAAGAACTCACACAGCATGTCGACCAGCCGCAGCACCGTACTGCGGCTGACGGACACTCATGACAGCCACACACCACCCTGCTATGCAGCCATGGCAGCAGCCTGGTCACCACAACAGCCAAAGGTCAGTCGGCCGCGGCCCGTGGCTCGATCGCACAGAGCGGCTGGCATGCCCTATCGAACGTGGATGAGCCGTATTGCGACGAAAAGCTCATCTGGCACTGTTGCTTCTGCAGATTAACCCGCTTGCAGTCGACAACGACTTGCGGCCTGCGTCGAAGCTTCTTGCCTGCAGGCAAGTCCGTGTCGTTCGGGAGGGCGATGATCGCAGATTCAGCGTTTCTGATTACAGCCGCCCGCAGCCGATCGACTTCCCTACGATCCATAGTCCGGTGTACGACCTTCTGTGGCTGTAGGTCCAGGCTGAGGACAAGGACACGGTACGGGCTGATGGGCCACCACAAGTGCTGACTGGTCAGCGTCGACGGAGGCCGTCCTGAGGAGTCAGACGACAGAATCACCGGCTGATCACAGGTAATCACCCTTCCCTCCGGGTCGTCCCACAGTTCAAGCTGCCGGGTGGAGTGCTCGTCTGCGGCGCTGTAGGCACTACGAAAGAGAGTCGCGACGAACCCAGCCGTCGTGAGGGGCCGTGCTTCTTGGAGCGCGCGTTCCCTCAGCCATGCGCTGTGCGCGTCCAGCAGGCGCTTAGTCTGTGGTGTGCGATTCCGCTGGAAGGCGAGCACCACAGCCAGCGACATGAAGTCGTCGAATTCCACATCGTCGCCTGATGCCCACCCTCGCAACATACGCAGAAGGCGCGCAGTTTCTTCATCGATGACAGCCAGCATCGCCTCGGCCTGATTGTGTGCCTCACCGTTGCTGCCCGACACCCGGTAGAAATTCTCCTGAACGCATGTAGCCCGAAGGCCGCGCAGCTTGTCGAGGCCATTCACTGTATCCAGAACACGTATGCGCTTGCTGTCCTCACTCCACGCCTTCATGTAAGCCTGAGGAACGTAGTGATGCCTCCGAGAAACACAATCTCGCCTCGCAGCCGCGGCAGCCACCTTTGCCATGTAATCCTGCACCCGCGGGTTGACTACTTCCCCACCGGCCGACAGCGGGACCTTGCCCCAAGGATTCGCCACACTGCTGACAAGCTTCCACTCCACGCCGCCCCACCCACTCGCTTTGCCAAGCACTGCGCGCAGTCAATCAGGCCTGGCCACGATCAGCCCACCAAACGTCCTCGCCCCTGCCGAACCGGCTGACACCCACCCGCTGCCACCAGCACGCACATTCACAGCCACCTCGCCTGCAGCAAAGACACCCGCCACGACGACTTCGCGCTGGGCGACTGGCTGACACAAAAACGCCGCGCCGCCCGACAAGGCCGCCTCTCCCCTACCACCGCTCACGCCCTTGAAAACCTCGACCCCTGGTGGTGCCCACCCTGGCCCCACACCTGGCAACGCACCTACTACCAAGCCCGCGAGCAGCACGACGCCGGCCAGGACCACTCCCCCACCCTCCAAGGATGGACCGAGCAGCAACGCGCCCGCTGGAACACCCTCCACCCCACCCAGCAACACCTCCTCACCACCATCGGCATCCACCCCAGCACCTGCCCGCCTCGACCAATGTGCAGCGAGGCAGCAACGCGGTCAGGCACGCTATGCCGATGAGCGACGCGCGATTCTTCAACGACGAACCGTTCCTCGACGACGAGGGGTCCGACCTGCTGGGGCGTGAACAGTACGCGCGGCACGCGGTGGAGTTGCTGGGGCGCGTCCGGGCCCAGACCGAAACCGGCGTCTTGGCTTTGATCGGCCCCTGGGGTTCCGGAAAATCGACGGTCCTGGGCAAGGTGATACGTCTCCTGCACCGCCAGAACGACCGCGCGGGCTGGCTGATCGCGGAGCTCAACCCATGGCTGTACTCCGATCTGGAATCGCTGACCGCAGCGCTGTTCAGCGAGATCCGTGCCGCCCTGCCCAAGGGAGAGCGCTGGTCGGAAGTCCGCCAGAGGATCGGTGGCTTCGGGCAAGCCATCAGCCCCCTGGGCAAGCTCACCGCGCTGGCCGGCCTGGACTCGGAGGGTCTGATCCAGGCGTTCAGCGACCGCATCACCGGCGACACCAGCGCCTCGGCCGCCAAACGGAAGGCCGAAGACGCCTTGCGCCAGGCGGGGCAGCCCGTCCTGGTCGTCATGGACGACCTGGACCGCCTCACTCCCGACGAGCTGCTCCTTGTCTTTAAGCTGGTGCGCCTGGTGGGCCATCTGCCGAACGTCTACTACCTGATCAGCTTCGACGAGCAGACGCTGCTGGACGTCCTGCAACGCAGCGACCTTGTAGGGAACAATGAAGGCAGGGCCCGCGAGTTCCTGGAAAAGATCATCCAGGTACGGCTCGACCTTCCCGCGTTCCGCGAACGCGACGCGGCCGCCATGAGCATCCGCGCCCTGAACGCCCTGCTGGACTCCCACGGCGTGTCCATGACACCAAGCGAGGAACGACGCTTCTCCGAGGCCTACTTCCGGCACCTGCAGGACAGTCTGCAGACGCCTCGGGCCGTCAAACGCTACTTCGGGCAGGCCGACGCCACTCTCAGCTCCCTCGCCGGAAATGTGGACCTGGTCGACTTCCTCATCGTCACCTTCCTGCGCACCAACGAGCCAGGCGTCTACCGGCTCCTGAAGCGGCACCGCGCCGTACTGACCGGCACCAGCATCGACCCGGCCCATCGGCACAGCGCACAGCAGCCAGTCGAGCGAGCCGAACGCTGGCGCAGCCGCCTGCGCGAAGCCGGCGTGATGGAAGAGCGCGTCGAAGGTGTACTCAACCTGCTGGCCCTGATGTTCCCTACCGTCCAAAAGGACCTCGGCAACGGTAGCGACGCGAACGCCGCCGCCCAGCGCCGCGGGATCGGCAGCGCCGACTACTTCGACCGGTACATGGTCTTCGGCGTCCCCGATGACGACCTTCCCGAAGCCGCCTTCGACCAGGCCCTGGCCCAGCTGACCGCCGACGCACCTGGAGAGGAAGCAGCCGAACTGCTGCTCCGCCTCCGTGACGACACCCACCGCATCACGCGCCGAATCGAGCAGCGCCGCAGCGCCGGCATTCGCCTCCCCGCTGCTGCGTTGCTTAGGGCCATGGCAGACAGCTACGGGCAGCTGACCGCCGAACCGGAAATGATGGGGCTGGTCAACAGCGGCATGAGCCTGCAGTTCCTGGCCCGGGACCTCCTTACCGACCTCCCACCGGAACAACGGCCCGGTGTGCTGGCCGCAATGGCCGCCACCCCCGACGGAGCAATCCTCGCAACGCGGACCCTGCACCGCGCCACAAACTCGGACGACAACGACTCCGAGCAGGTGCAGACCGCCGAAGACTGGGCTCTTCAGGCCCGCGACGCCGTAACCGCGCAGATCGCCCAGCATCTCGTGCCCACCACGGGCAGACCTGCTGAGGAACTCACCGAGTCCGACACGGACCTGATCTGGATGTGGCGCCACACCCACCCCGACAGCCTGCGCCCCTGGCTACACCAACGCCTCGACGACGGATGGGAACCCCTCTCCCTCCTGGGTAAACTCCTCCACCCCACGTCACGCCCGCACCGCCTGATCGACGAGAGTGTCCTGGCCGGCCTCGACGCGATGTTCGGGCTCGACGACCTCTACACACGCCTGGACCCCCTCCTCCAGAGCGAGACCAGCAACAACTCCGCCGACGAACACCACGCCAACATTCTGCAAGCGCTCCGCGAGCACCGACCCGCCACCGGCCAGACTCCACCCCCAGACTCCGGCACCACGGCATGACCCCGCGCCCGAAGAACACCTCGCCCACGTTTCAAGTAGCGACCCAATCGATCTGCATACCACCCAGACGAACTGCACAACCCCAGGCCAGGAATCTGCAAGACCCCGCCACGCCACGCTCACCAGCACCAATAACGACCCACTACAACTGAGAAACCCCCAGCTCAGAACACGCACACTGCGCACAAAGGACGACCCACGACAGCGGGCGGCCGAGCTGGAGGAGCTGGGGATCGTGTGGGACACCGCCGACGCCGGCTTCGAAACCAACCTCGCCGCAGCCCGCGCCTACTACGAACTCCACGGCACCCTCGCCGCACCGCGGCACGCCACCGCGCTCGACCAGGCCGTCGGACAGTGGCTGACACCCGGACTGGAACCCCCGTGAGCTGGGGTGGACAGTCGACTGGCAGCGGCACTACGCCTACCTAACCCAGCTCCTCGCCGAAGGCGCCCGCCTGACCGCGATCGTCCCCGGAGTCACCCGGCACGGGGACGACGTCGGACGATGGCTCGCCACACAGCGCAGGAACTGGGACCGGCTCAACACCGAACAGCAACGCCGGCTCGCCGAACTCGGCGTGAAGAAGGCCCCACGGGCCCGTACGGCCACGGCGAAGACGAGCCCGAAGTCCGGCCGCGGACGGGCGGGCAAGCCTTCCAGAGGGGCCTGCAGGGCCTGGCGCAGCACATCGAACGGGAAGGCCGACTGCCAGGACGCGGCGACGTCGAACAACTCCCCGACAGAACGGAGCATCGCACCGGCATCTGGTACGCGAACCACAAAGCCCGACGCGAACGGCTCAACCAGGCCCAGCTCGCAGCCCTCACCGACCTCGGCATCCACTGGGCGCAATAGCGGGCGGGGGGGCAGGGTGGTCACATCGTTGAGAGAGTCAGCCGCTGGCGGGCAGGCGGGAGAGAATCTTGCTGTGGGTACCGGTGTACGTGCTTCCGAGCGCGGTGACGGTACCGGGTTGGGGGCCAGGGCCTTGGCGCAGGGCGCTGACGTAGTTCTCGGGCAGCAGGACGCGGTCACCTACCTTGAGCCGACCCGGTCCGGTCCACACGTATGCGTAGCGGCCGACAGTGACGCACTGGTGGCCGTCTATCTCAAACCGCCGGTTCTGGGTGTCGAGCTTCTCCTCCAGCGTGCGCACCTGTCGCTCGAGGTTCTCGACCCGGATGTCCGCGGTCTGCTGTTCCTGCCTTCTTCCTTCTTCCCGGCCGGCACGGAGGCCCTGCTCGTAGGCGTCGACGAGCTGCTTTTCGTGGTCGGTGGTGTGGATCTTGCAGGCGAAGCCTCGGCCCGAGAACTGTGCGCGGCAGGGGTTGCCTGTCTTGGTCGGGCGTCCGCAGGGGCGCATGTGTATGGCGTCGAACATGTCGGTTCCTCCGGAGGGTGCGGGTCTGCGCGGGCAGGTGCGGGGGGGTGCCTGTGCGGTGCGTGTCAGCGGCGGATGGCGATGATCTCGACTGCGGCGTTCATGGCGTTCAGGCGCTGGACTGCTTGGAGCAGGGAGACCTGGGCGAACGCGAAGAGAGATCCGACTGAGATGTCCATCCCGTCCTTGAGCAGGATGGCGAAGACGGCCCGGAGGCTTCCGAAGTCGTGCAGCAGTCGGTGGCCAGGGGTGCGGGCGGCGACTTGGTCGAGGAACCTGGCGCGTACGTGCTTGTCGCTGCGCAGTGTTTCAACGGCGACCACGCCCTGGGCGAAGAGGTGGTTGAGGGGCGCGGTGCTGGTGGTGGCTTTCTTGACGCAGATCAGCTGGTTGTCGGGGCCCAGGGCAGATTTCCAGGCCTCCGCCGCGGAACTTGCCGGTGCGGATGTTCTGCTTGTCGAAGAGCAGGTACCCGCTTTGCTGGGCCGCGTGCTTGTTGTACCAGTCTTCGTCGTGGGTATCCCTGCCCTTGGAGTCGAGCGGGCCCGCGGGCCAGGACGGCAGGGTGACGGTCTTGGGTTCTGTCAGAAGGCGAGTTACTTCCTCATCCAGGTTCTGGAGGAATCCGGCGCCCACCTCGAACCACTTGCCGTTGCCGTAGAACAGCCGGTCGCTGCCTGTGGGGATGTCGGCGATGAGCCACTCCTTGCCGTTGGTGGCAGCGCCGGCAGGAGTTTGGCCGTCGGCATCGCTGAACATGGTGACGCGGACCTCGCCGAGAGCCTTCAGGCGTTCTCCGTGCGGTTTGTCGCTCACCAGTCCCAGCAGGTCGTGCAGGGCGATGTCGTCCGTCTCGATTGTGTGAGTGCCGCGGCGGAGCCGGAAGGCCTGCGAGGTGCTGTAGCCCTCCTGGCACGCATCGGGCACTCCGACGGTCATGCGGGGGCAGTCCGGGTCCTCGAGGAGGGTCTCCAGGGTGTCCTGGGCTTCCACTGCTTTACGGCTGCCGCTGTTGAGGGTGTGGACCCGGCTGACAAAACGCAGCTGCGGCAGCGGGTCAGGCCGTTGGCACACGTCTTCGATCGTCTGCAGGTCGCTCAGGAACTGCTCCAGGTTCGTGGCCAAGGGGAGCTTGATGGTGGCCTGAGAACATTCGACTCGGGTCCGTCGGCTCCTGCCGGATTCCGTGGAGGTCAGGGGCAGTCCGCTGACGGTGCCACAGATACGGCGGACGACGGCGCCGAAGCGGTCCAGGCCGAAGTCGTCGATGCGCTCGCCGCGGGAGACCGAGTACTCGTCGACCCGGCCTCGGCCGTCCATGATCTGGTTGCGGACCTTGATGACCCCGTCCTCGTCGAGGCAGCGGGTGGCGAACTCCAAGCCGAACTCGTCGTCGCGGTAATAGGGGTCCAGCATGTGCTGGCCGACACCGTAGCTCAAGGCGTACGTTCCGCGGGCGGTGCGCATGAGGATGAGGCCGGCAGCGGCCCGGTTGGCTTCGTCGACGTCGAGTCCAGTGATCGATGCCGCGGCATCGCACCAATCGGCACGGTCTCGGGGAACGCCTCCGGTGATCAGCAGCCCTTCGATGTCCTGGCGCAAGAAGTCCCTGGTGCGGTAGTGGTCGCTGTCGAGGTACTTGTCGCGCACGAAGTTGCGCAGCTCCAGATCGCCGCCGTCAGGGACCGTCAGCCGGTGCAAGGTCGATTACGGGTGGTGGATCTTCTGCCCAAGGTGGCCTCCGCGCTCCCGAGAAGCTGAGAGCACCACGAAAGCAGACATCAGGGCACTTGTTCACCTGAACAGACTTTTCAAGGTGCTCGGCGAGCAGAGACGGACAAGCTCTTGCAGAGGCGTCAGATGTTCCGACGGTTCCCTCTTGCGATGCGGCGGTACGACACGGCGGGGCTGCACCAGCACGAACGCGGGACGGCCGGTGTGCCGACCTTGCCATCACGGTCGGTGGGGTCGCACAGGGCCAGCCATGGGACGCCTTGCCCCTGTCCGCGGATCGTGCGCCACTTCCCTTCGAGTACGCGGCCTTCGGCTGCGATGGTCCAGCCTCCGTAGCCAGCGGTCTGCCCACCCGGCCCGCAAACA
>NZ_JBHJTL010000089.1:22125-31099 GCF_042264065.1 Streptomyces sp. NPDC056222
CCCGCGGATCGTGCGCCACTTCCCTTCGAGTACGCGGCCTTCGGCTGCGATGGTCCAGCCTCCGTAGCCAGCGGTCTGCCCACCCGGCCCGCAAACACGCGTCCCGCTAGCACTCGTGGTGCGGTTCCTACTGGCAAGACTCTGGCGTGCGGCTGAAGCCTCCATAGCGAGAACTAACATGCGGCAGCCCGCGCATATGATCGTCCGGCCGGATCGTGGATCCGGCTCATGCGCAGCGCCTGAACGATACAACGCCCCCTGTTCTGGCCTTCGGGCCGGGCAGGGGGCGCCTTCGCTATGTCTGGGGTCAGTCGAGCGGGAGCGCCTGATGCGCAGCGACGATCGCGTCGATCCGGCGCGCGAGGTCGAAGTCCGCCTCGGTCAGCCGATAGCCGGCGTCGTGGGTCGTGATCGTCGCCCGCAGGTGATCCATGCGCAGGTCGATATCCGCATGGTGCTGGACCCGGCGGGACCGGTCCGCAATCGTCACGATCGCAGCCACGGCCGCGTGGTAGCGGATCGGATAGGTGCGGGTGATCTCGTCGCCCTTGCGCTCCCACCCCGGCAGGGCGGCGAGCCGTTCCGTGATCTCCTCGTCAGACAACGGCGCAGGCACACCCATCGTCAGCTCCCCTCGGTCACAGGCGCGAGGACCTCGGCGAGGTCCCGCCCGACCGGGGCATCCTGCCACGGCCGCATGGCCCGCTCCAGGGTGATCAGCTCTCGGCGCATCCGCGCGGACCGCGTCTCCACCGCGATCTCCGCCACGGCGCGCGCGATCTCCAACGCCTGCTCCGGCTCCCGCGCGGCCGCGGCCGCCGTGGCGTGCCGCGCCATGTACACCCCACGGTCCCGGCGCGCGGTCGACGGCACGATGTCGAGGACCTGCGACCACAGGGCGCCGGCCTCGACCCCGAGACCAAGCCGGCCGTAGCAGGTGGCTCGCTGTACTTCGAGGTAGCCGGGTGTGCGTCGGCAGGCGTTGCCCCAGGGGAGGTCGTCGTCGACGCGGCCGAGGAGCCCGTCGGCGGTGTCGATGAGCTGGTCGACGGCGGTGCGGTCGCCGATGAGGCTGGCACCGTGGGCCTGCTGCTGCAGCGACATGACGCGGACCTTGGGAGCGAGGCGGTCGGCGTCGTCCAGGGCGGCCTCGCACAGGTCGATGACCGCCCATCCGTCGCCGAGGTCGGTCCGCACCTGTGCCTGGTTCACGAGGCTGTACCCGATGAGGTGCGCATCGCGGGACCGCATCGCGATCTCCTGCGTGACGCCGCGCCAGAAGCTCGCGGCCTCTAGGTCGCCGGCGTCCTGGTAGAGCCAGCCGACGAGGGCGGCGTAGGCCGCTCCGACGCGCAGCAGTCCGCGGCGTACCTCGCCCTTCGCGGAGCGGACGAGCTTGTCGATGAGCTGGTACTGGGCGGACACGGTGCCGATGAGGTCGTGTGGGCCGAGGAACATGTCGGCGCGGTAGTGGCCTTCCAGCTGCTGCTGGAAGTAGTCGATGAGGGCGGGGTCGACGTGCTGCGTCGCGGTCGGTCCGGGGACGAGCGCGGCGGCGGTGACGGTGGCGAATGTGCGGCGCCTCATGTCGGCCTCTTCGTGGTGCTCCGGTCGGATCCAGCCCGGTGGTGGGGTGAATCCCAGGTCTTCGGGCCACCGGCCGAGCGCGTCGTGGATGACGATCGCGGTCTCCTCCTGCGGCCAGCCCGGGCGTTCGCCTTCCCAGCGACGCCAGGTGCGCGGGGACACGTTGAAGTGCGCGTCGTCGAGGAGCTGCTGACCGTGGGCAGTGAGCCCGGCGGCGGCTCGTTCCACCGTCCGCCAGCCAGTGCGGAGCCGTGCGGCTCGCAGGGCGTCGTTGCGGTTCATGCCGCCAGTGTGGAGTGTCATCGCGGGCGCTTTCGGCCGTGGCCGCGACGTGGCCGTGCGTGGCCACTCGTTGGCCTATCTGCTCGTTGCCGTGCCCGACCATCATCGACGTGCAGGCGAGGGGCGTACAGCAGTTGAGGCAGATCCCCCTCCAACGACGGACGGATGGTGGGACGGCAATGCGTGAACAAGTCCAGCACGACAGAGCGGCCGGGACCGCGCCGCTTGACTTCGCCGCCGCCCTTCGCGCGGCCTGTGACGCCGTCGAGGAGGCCGCAGAAGACGCTGCGGAACACGCCGCCACTACCGCCTTCGGCATTCCATACACCCAAGGGGCCGTGGCCATCGCGTCCGCGACCGACCGGCTGCTGACCCGCGTCGAGGGCCTGGTCGCCGGCGTCGAACTCATCCCCGTGTGCCGCCGTGGCGCCCGCGCCCTCGGCACTCTCGCGAGGTGGGAGACGCTCAAGGCCAAGGGCCCGGCGCCCGACCCGCTCGGCAACTGGTCGCATATGCGCGAGCTCGCCCACGTCGCCCGCGACCTCGTCCGTGTCCTGCGCGAACACCGCGAGGCCGAGCAGCCCGGCGCATTCGTCGGCCGCCCGGGCCTCCCGCCGCTCGCCCCGGACACGCGGTGAAGAACTGGCACCGGCAGACGATCTACTGCCTGATCGTCCTCGGTGCTCTCGCCGCGATCGTGATCGGCACCACCCACTGACTCCCGCCCCTCACGAGGCGGGCCCCATGCACCATCGGAAATCCACCAGGAGGAACGCATGGCCTGCTCCAACGGACCGACGCCCGTCCCGCCGCCCTGCTCGGCCAATCCCGAGGGGCCCCGCTCGCCCAACGTTGCCCGAGCCTTACTGAGTGACGCGGCCTTCAATGACGTGATGCATACGGTCCTCGACAACAACCCCGGCATGGAACCTTCAATGGCCGGGCGGCTCGTCGTCGAGGCCCTGAAGTTCGTGCACGCCGCCAGCCTGTTCCCGACGGTGCGGATCGCGCCCACCCGCGAGGTGGATGAGGGGTGGCACGCGCTCATCCTCCACACGCACCTGTACGCGACCCTGTGCAGCCGTCTCGGCCGGACCGTCCACCACTACCCCGAGCGGCCCAACGAGTCCCGCCACGACCCCGACGTCCTCACCCGCACGATCGCCCTGATCGAGCAGGCCGGGTACACCCCGGACGCCGAGCTGTGGGTGGGGCCGAAGAAGTCTCTGGTCACGGTCGCTGCGAACTGCTCGCACACGCCGATGCCCGGCGGCTGTGGCCCGATCCGTCCCGGCAACTGCGCAACCACTGGCGGCGGGGACTAGGCTCGGCGGCCCGTCGACGGAAGGACAGCCATGGACGCGCGCGACGTCTCGGAACTGCATGACTCGATGCGCCGGTACGGGATCCCCGGGGGCCTCGAACCGGTGAACCCCGAGTGCCCGGCGGGCTCCTGGCGGGTCGTCGACGACGCTGGCCGGGACATCACCGACGAGACCCTCGCCGCTGTGGCTGCTGCCGCGCGTCGCCGGCCTGCCCGCGGGTTCGTCACTGCATAGCCGTTCGAAGACTGCCCCGGTCGGACCGTCCCCCCGGCCGGGGCACTTCATTTGGCGGGGTTGTGACATGCCCAAACGCGCCACGCCAACCGTTCGGGACCTGGCCTACGCTCCGAGTGGCTACCGCACGAGTTGGGCGAGCGGTACGCCAATCGCGTCACTGGCGGCGTCCATGGCACCCACGCTTGCAAGTCCACCACCCAATCTGGATCAACAAGCACGTGAAAGGACCGGACGACAAGCCGCTGCTGGTACGCGAGAAGGTCATCACCTGGCGTCGTTAGCAGAAATTGGAGTCGTAAGCTGCCGTACCGCTACGTGCACCCCTGCTCGCGGCCGCCGACCCCAGGGCACGGACACCTCTCCCCTCGGCTATCGCGAGGAAAGAGGTGTCGGCGTCCGCGAGAGACTTGCCCATCAGGGCTGACCTGGGAAAACGGGCGATGTCCGATTTGGGGGGCTCTCACCTCCGGTCACACCTGCGGTCCCCCGCTGGAAGCAACCGTCCAGACAACGGTTCAGCCCCCTCCCGGTGCAACCCTCTCCGGGGCGGGGGCGGCCTCCAGCCGGTCCAGGCGTTCGTAGAGGGCGCGGACCAGGCGGGCGCGGTTCTGGACGCAGTGCACGGTGCCTTCCAGCGTCGCGGAGAGCCGGCCTTCCGCCTCGCGCAGGACGATGTCGGCGAGTGCCCGGGGTCCGCTGTTCTTCGGCAGCTGGTTCGCGCGGCGTCGGACGTCGGAGGCGACGGCGCGGGCGTGGCTGGTGAGCTGGAGGCCGATCTGCTCGTGGTCGCGTACGGCGAACGTTTCCTCGCCGGTCCACGCGAGGACGGCTTTGACGAGGCTCTCGTACGGTTCGCGGTCGAGCGGGAGCTCCGCCTCGATCAGGCCGTCGGGGTCGTACGGGACCGTGTGGCTGCTGGTGTGCATGGCGGGCCTCGCTACTGGGGGGTCTTCGCGCGGGTGTTCTCGCCGTCGGCCTGGTCGTCCTGGTCCTCGCCGTGCTGGCCGAGGAACCGGGCGAAGCCCCGGTCCGCGCGGGCCAGCAGGGCCGGGGAGGGAGCGCCGTAGGCGGGCGGCTGGAGGCCGCGGCCCTCCATGGCCGGGGCGGTGCTGTGGTTGCGTGCGCGCATGGCGGCCCGCCTCTCCCGCTGAGGGTCCGTCGGTGGCGTCGACGCTACGGAGGGCAAGGTCCCGGACTCAACGAGCTTGCGGAAAATTGCGCAGGACTATCCGAGGGCGTCGATCGCGGCCTCGATGCGGGCGCGGGCGGCGTCGCCGGCCGCGGCGATCTGCGCCAGGCCCACAAACGCCTTGGCGTAGTCGGCGAGCTCGCGGGGCTGGCGAACGCTGTGAGCCACATGTCGCCCGGATCGCTCTGCCCGAGGCCGGCCGGGTTCTCCTGATTGATTCGTCTCGTGCCTCCGGTGTACGGCCAGTGCTGAGGCGTCGGCCGGCTCCGCGCTGTCGCCTCCAGACGGTGACGCGACGACCTCGGGGACCATCCCGCCGTGCGGTACGGGTACTGGGCAAGCCGTGCTGCGGGGCTTGCCCACCGGACCCGTGACCGATGCCCGGTCGACGGGCATGACCGATCTGTCTCCTGTGATCGGTCAAACAGCACGTCAGCGCAGTGACCGACCCGTGCAACTCCCGACCGGACCGGTCACCGGCCATCGGTCGGCCACGGCCTCGCCGAGAAGACCCGGGCGGACCGTGACCGACGTCGCTGTACCCAGCGCGAAGCCGGACAGGGCGGGCAAGCCGCTGTCCGGGACGGCTTGCCCAGGCGCCCCTTGGGCTTGCCCAGCACGTGCGGGCCGGTCAGCGGCCGACCGCTTCGGGGTAGCGAGCGCGTCGCCGGCCCCGGTCGTCGACGCCGATCTCGTACCAGGGCTCGCCCCGCTGGAGCCGCGGCAGGGTGTTCACCCACACCGCGATGGTGATGCCCTGCGGCGGTGAGCGCCTGGCGGCGGTTGTCGAGCAGATGCTCCGCCATGCCCGCCAGGACGACATGCAGCCACGGGAAGGTCTTGGACTGGGTGTAGCGGTGGCGCTGCCAGAACGGGTAGTACCGCCGATCGTGCCGCGGGCTCCCTCCCAGACGCGATGCCCTGCGTAGCGCTCGTAGTCCCAGACCTCCTTGGCGAGGCGGGCCTGGGACATGCTGCCGTTGTCGAGCTCGAAGAGGCGGACCCCTCGCTCGTCTTGGTCGGCACGGCGAGGACAGCGTCGGTGTTGAAGCTCAGGCCAGTCGCCTTGATGGCGTGGTTCACCTCCACCTGCCAGTCGGTCAGGTACTCCCGGCCGCCGAGGACCGTGTCGGTGTACGCGAGGATCGTGTCGGGTGCCGCGGGGAAGAACACCGCGGGCGCGTCGCTGATCCCGTACGACTTCAGCACGTTGCGTCCGATGGGCGTGAGCTCGTCGAGCACGGCCCGCAGCAGATGCACGGCGTCGGCGGCGTCCCGCACACTCCGGAGATGAAGCAGGCAGCGAAGCCGTCCACGACGCCCGTGAGCGCCTTCGAGCGGGGCGTAGCGGCCCTCGCCCAGTACAAAGCCCGCACTGGCACCCTGACCGTCCCCAGGGGACACGTAGAAACGATCCTGATCGACGGCCAGGAACACACGGTCAAGCTGGGTGTATTCCTGAGCAACGGCAAGAGCAGGCGAGCGAAGCTCACGGCGCACGAACTCACCACACTCGCCACCCTCGGACTGGACTGGGCGGCAGCGGGATAACGGAAGTTCGACCCTCAGCGTTGCCAAGAAGTTAATATCGCCTGAGCCGCGACGGGGGGGCATTGTGGCAGGCGCATCCGATGATCATTCCACTGCCATGCTGTTGGCACGGCTCGGGGGAATCGCATCCGTGCTGTCGATCCTGGCCTGGCTGGGCGTGAGCAACGCGGCGGAGCTGAAGGACCTGTTGGCCGGCTCGCCCTCGTCCAGTTCCAGTCCAGCCCCGCACTCGCCTCCGCCAACCGTCCACCCCCCCGATATCCATGGCACCAGTGGGGGAAGTACCGGCGAGGACACCGGTGGGGGGAGCAGTGGCGAGTCCGCCCCCGCGGCGTCGACACCCGCTCCGGATCCCACCGAAGAGGCGTTCAAAGCCATCTCGGCCGGCGACTGCCTGGCGGTCTACGACACGGGCCGCGGGGGCACCACCAGTATCGACTGGAGCACCGATGTCCCGCCGGACCCCGTGTCGTGCGCCAGCGAGCAGGCGCTGGTCAAAGTGACCGCCACCGACACGGCCTGCCCCACCAACTACGGGAAGTCGTACTGGAGCTACCAGTCCGCCACCACCGGCAACACCACCAGGCTCTGCCTCAGCCGCATCTACCACGCCACCTACTGCATGCTCGGCCAGCAGTCCGGCGACTCGATCTCCCTCGGCATGATGACGGCCGTGGCCTGCCGACGCGAGCCGGTGCCCGCCCCGTACAACCAGATCATGCACATCACAGGTGTCTACCGCGCCCCGGCAGGCGCAAACGCGAACAACTGTCTCCGGGCGGCAGGCGACCAGACACGCTACTGGGCCTGGCTTGCGGACGACGGCGCCACGCTGCTGTGCACCACGATCTACCAGGGCGGCTGACCACCGACTCAGTCTCTCCCACGCCCACCCAAGTGCGCCCGCGAGACATCCAGTTCACGCTGGTCCGTCCCGGCGACCGAGTCGACCTCTGCACCAGGTGACAGCGGGGTAGGGCACGGCCACATGCGATTGATGGTGGTGGTCAGGTGGGGCCAGGGGTGGGCCATAGGCAGGTGCCCTGGCTATTGGTCGTGGGCCTCCCTGGTGGGGCGGTTGGGGTGGCGGTGGACGGCGTGTTCTACCTGTTCGATCTCGCTTGTGCCGTAGGCGGTGCGGATGCCTGAGATGGTCAGTCCGCTGGCCTGGGCCAGGGATTCCAGGCGGTAGGGGCGGGTGCCGTGGAACTCCCGGCCGTAGGCGAGGAGGAGGCGGATCTCGGCATCGGCTGCGGCTTTGCGGGCCCGGGCATCCTCGAGGGCCAGGAGCAGGGGGTCGGTGTCGAGGCCTTCGCTTGCGGCATCGAGGTTCTCCGCTTCCTCGGTACGGAGGCGTTCTGTCTGCTCGCAGGCGTCGAAGTACAGGTCGGGCGGGGTGACCGAGCCCGGGGCCGGCAAGGGGAAGCGGATCGCCGCGGTTCACTGATCACATTCATGTTGCGATCACCGCAAAGCATTGCGTTGATCGCAATCATCAAATCGTCGTCGCTTAGGCGGCGTTAGGGCACGGTTGGATCAGGAGCGGGAGGCGACATCATGACCAGTGGCCATGCCGGCGCGTTCGGCAGCGACTGGCCGGCCGTGGGCTTGTGGGCCCCTGATGCCCGGCACCGTCCACGAAAGGCGGCCTCGATCGTGGTGGAGCGGGCCCGCTCGGCGCTCGGGTCAGGTCTCCTCGGCGTAGACTTCCTGGGCGGCACCGCCGTACTGCCCAACGGTCATGCCTGGGGCCTCGACGACGATTCCTGGCAGTTCCTCTGCCAGTTCGCCGACCGCGGCAAGGACGCGGAGGACCCCTTCTTCCTCAACTTCGGCTACGGCAGCGGATTCGTCTTCATCAGCTCCGACCACCGCGAAGGTCGCTTCCTGGCCGACTGCATCTGACCGGTCCAGCACGGTCAGTGGACGGAGAGCGGGACTGAGTACGACTGGTTGCTCTCTTCGGTAGGTGTCAGAGCTATGGGGAATGATCGGGCCATGCTGCAAGCAAGAGACGAGCACGGTCGTCAGGTGAGGAATCCGGGACCCACGGCCTTGAGCCGGATGGTGGCGAACCTCGGCCGGGGGAACGCCTTCGTGATCGTCGAGCGAGTCGACGATGATGCGGCCGGCGATTGGTATGTGCAGGCGTGGCTCAGGGATGACAACACCTACCAGCTGGAGTTCCGTGACGGGACGGCCGCGGAGCACTACCAGACCCGGACAATCTCCCAGGAGAAGGTGATCGCCGCCCTGAGCAGCTGGGCCAAGGGGCGCCCGGACTGGAAGGACGCCTTCATGTGGAACAACATCAGTGCCGCGTTCAAGAACGCCGACTGACCCTGGGGCCGACAAGGTCAGTGACGAGCATTCGCTCAGGTGCGACGCAGTGCGTGAGCATCCACGTCTTCCCCCCAGGTGAGCATCCAAAGACCGGGCGCCTGCTCTGAGTCTCGAACTGGGCGTGCCAGGAGCGCTCTGCGGCGAGGAGGACGGGTCCGCCTGCGGCGTCAGGCCGTGCCGGGTGGTGAACTGGTCCGCGGTCATGTCGAGCAGGACATCGTCGCGCTCGAGCCAGACGTGGGCCAGCGTGTGGGTGTCCTCCCAGCGGATGCCCGTACACAACTGCCAGCGGCCCAGGTTCATGTGCCGCAGGTGGGCGGCCAGGGCGAGCGAGGAGAGGAGGCACGCTCCGTCCGGGAAACGCGGAACCTGTTCGGGGCGCGTGCCTGCTGCGAGGGTGGCGCGGGCGCGAGCTGCTTCAACCCGCACACGCTCCAGGTCGAACGGTGTCGACGGTCAG
>NZ_JBHJTL010000090.1:0-30811 GCF_042264065.1 Streptomyces sp. NPDC056222
CCCCCCCCCCCCCGCCCGGGGGGCGCCCCCCCACCCCCAGCCCCCACCACCTCCGCCACCCCCCTCACGCCGCCAGCTCATGCCCCGCCCTCCTCGCCACCCTCCCCGTCAGCGTCAGCGTCAGCGTCGCCGCCGCCAGGCCGCCCGTCAGGGCCGTCCACCAGAGCGTCGCCGGGCCCAGGTTCGTGTAGAGCGTCACGCCCAGGGTGAGGGCCGCGAAGCGGGCCACGCCCCAGGTCCAGCTGAAGGCGCCCTGGTAGCGGCCGCGGGCGTGGGCCGGGGCCAGGTTGGCGATGACCGTCGCGGCGATGCCCGCGACCACCACCTCGCCCAGCGACCAGACGACCACCGACACCGTGAAGCCCACGACCCCGTCCGCCAGTCCCGTCAGCGCCACGCCGATCGCGATCAGCGCGCTGCCCGCGCCCTGCACCGGGAGCTGGGGAAGGCGCGACAGCCAGGCCGTGACGAAGGGCTGGAGGGCGACCACCAGGATCGCGTTGACCGCCGCCATCGCCCCGTACACCGCCGGCGAGAGACCGCTGTCGTGGACGGCGAGAGGCAGGGCGACCTCCGTCAGGGAGTAGACGAAGAGCTCGATCCCGAAGAGGGGGAGCAGTGCCATGGCCAGCCGGTCGCGGAAGACGACTCCGTACCCGATGCCGTCGTCCGAACCCTGCGCCGCCTTCGCGCGCGGCGGCTCGCTCAGGCGCGTCGCCACCACCACCGCGTAGATCAGCATCGTCCCCGCGTCCACCGCGAACAACAGCCAGTAGCCCTGCGCCGCCAGGAAGCCGCCGAGCACGCCCGCCACCGCCGTACCGATGTTCACCCCCCAGCCGAACAGGGCGTACGCGCGCTGCCTGCGCTCCGCGTCGACCGCGTCGGCCATCAGCGCGTACGCCGCCGGGCCGACCAACGCGCCCATCGCGCTGATCAGAAGCGCCGCGGCCGCCATCGTCCACACGCCCGGCGCCACGAACAGCGCGCCCTGTGCCGCTGCCGAGCCGACGAGCCCGATCAGCATCGTCGGACGGCGGCCGATGCGGTCGGCGAGGACGCCGCCCACCGCCGGACCGAGCAGATTGCCGGCACCCAGGGCACCGAGGACGTACGTCGTCTCGGCCCCCGTCACATCACGCGCGGCGAGGAAGAACACGAGGAAGGGCGTGACCATGAAACCGAGCCGGTTGATGACGGTGCCGGCGAAGACGGTCCACACGGTGGACGGGAGCCCGCGGAAGGAGGAGAACATGCGAGGACCATGCGCCCGGGGCACCACGACCCTCCATTGATTAAGCTCAGACCGAATCGATCAACGGTGTGGGGGACACATGGAATCGGGGCTCAATTTCTCGGCGGCGGACCTGGCGCAGACCCGGTTCGCGGTCTCCCCCATGTGGGAGGTCGTCACCAGCTTCCGGCTGCTCAGGGACACCACCGAGCCGCCGCTGCACCGGCGTTGGGCCGCACAGGTACGGCCCCGGCTCACGCAGGCGGGACTCGACAACGGCTGGCTGGCCGAACTGGTCCCGGGCCACGGCTACCTCGCCGACTTCCTCAACCCGACCCCCGCCACTCCCTTCCCCACCCTCGCCGCCGAACTGGACGCGATCCGCGCGTCCACGCCCGCGCAGGTGTGCGACGACCTGGACATCCTCCGCGCCAAGGACCCGGCCGGCCACCGCCCCTCGCCACGGCTGCGGCTGCTGCGCGAGGCGCCCGAGGAGGCCCTGGAGAAGGTCGCCGCCGAGATCGAGACGTACTGGGAACTCGCCCTCGCCCCCTACTGGGCCCGCATCCGTCAGCTCCTCGAAGCCGATGTCTTCCACCGCGCCCGGCAGGTCGCCGAGCACGGCTCGGCGCGCGTCCTCGGCGAACTCCACGAGACCGTCCGATGGGACGACGACACCCTGCACTTGGTACGCCGCCACTGCGCCACCATGACCCGCGACCAGGTCGGCTCGGGGCTGCTGCTCGTCCCCTCGGCATTCGCCTGGCCCCGCGTCCTGACCCGCGCGGTGGCACCGGATCCGCCCCAACTCGCCTATCCCGCACGCGGTGTCGGCAACCTCTGGGAGCCGCGTACGAACGCTGCGACCGACGCCGTCGCCGCCGTCCTCGGCCGCTCCCGCACCCTGCTCCTCACCGAACTCGACACCCCGGCCTCCACCACCCAACTCGCGGCCCACTGCGGCCTGTCGGCCGCCGGCGTCTCCCAGCACCTCACGGCACTGCGCAACGCGGGCCTCGTCACCGCGCACCGCAGCGGCCGCTCCGTCCTCTACGCCCGCACGTCGGTCGCGGACGCCCTGCTCGCCCCCTCGGAAGAGCTCGTATGACCCGAGCCCGAGCCGGAGCCCCAATCCCCATCCCGATCCAGATCCCGATGCCGGTCGGATCTGGTCGTCGTCGTACGCGGCGGAGCAAGGCTCTCGTGGTGCTGGGGGACTTCCCGGCTGCCATGCGCTCTTGCGTTGGAGTCCACTCCAGCTTCTAATGTGCCGCGCGAACCGGTTGCACGCCGGAAGACCGACGGGGAGGTCCGACACATGCGATATCGCGTACTCGGCGGGACCGGGATCGAAGTCAGCGCGTACTGCCTCGGAACGATGATGTTCGGCGCCGTCGGCAACCCTGACCACGCGGACTCCGTACGGGTCATCCATGCCGCGCTCGACCACGGCATCAACTTCGTGGACACCGCCGACATGTACTCGGCCGGCGAGTCCGAGGAGATCGTCGGCAAGGCGCTGCGCGACCCCCGCCGGCGGGACGGCGTCGTCCTCGCCACCAAGGGGTACTTCCCGATCGGCGAAGGGCCGGCCCGCGGCGGTCTCTCACGGCGCTGGCTCACCCGGGCCGTCGAGGACAGCCTGACGCGGCTCGGCACCGACCGGATCGACCTCTACCAGGTACACCGGCCCGACCACCGTACGGACATCGAGGAGACGCTCGCCGTCCTCGGCGACCTCCAGGCACAGGGCAAGATCCGGGCGTTCGGCTGCTCGACCTTCCCCGCCGAGGAGATCGTCGAGGCGCACGCCGTCGCCGAGCGGCGCGGGCTGCGCCGCTTCCGCACCGAGCAGCCGCCGTACTCGCTGCTCGCGCGGGGCATCGAGGCCTCGGTGCTGCCAGTGGCGCAGCGGTACGGGATGGGGGTGCTGACCTGGAGTCCGCTGGCGTCCGGGTTCCTCACCGGGAAGTACCGCAAGGACCGGCCGATCGACCTCACGAGCGGGCGCCCCGCGCTCCATCCGCACCGCTTCGACCCGACGATCCCCGGCAACGCCGCGAAGCTCGACGCCGTCGAGCGACTCGTCGCCCTGGCGGAGGACATCGGCTGCTCGCTGCCCGAACTGGCCATCGCCTTCGCGGCGGCGCACCCGGCCGTGACGTCCGTGATCATCGGGCCGCGGACGGGGGAACAGCTGGAGGGGCTGCTGAAGGGCGCCTCGCTGGTCCTCGACGACGAGGCCCTCGACCGGATCGACGAGATCGTCCCGCCGGGCACGAACCTCTACCAGCCGGACGGCGTGTGGCGCCCGCCGGCTCTGACGAACGCGACGCTGCGCCGCCGGGCGTTGGGCGAACGCGCGGCGGGGTGAGGGGCGGCCCCGGTGCGGGACGGCCCCAGTGCGGGACGGCCCCTGTGAGGGACGGACCCTCCAGCCGGAGAACGAGTACGAGTACGAGTACGTGAAAGAAGTAACCGGCTTCCTGTCGGTGTGGGGGGCCATGCTTACCGGCATGGGTACGAAGAGACGTCCGATCACGACGGACGAGCGCAGGGCCCGGCTGGCCGTACGGCACCGGCTGGCCGGGACGGCGCGGGCGGTGGACGTGGCCGAGGTCGCGGGGTCCCTGGTGGCGCTGCACGCGAGCGACCCGGCGAGCGTCTTCCTCGCGGTGGGGGCGCGGCTGCGCGGGGACGAAGGGCCGGTACGCGCTCTGGAACAGGCCCTGTACGAGGACCGGACGCTGACCCGGATGCACGGGATGCGGCACACCATCTTCGTCTTCCCGACCGACCTCACCCCCGCCGTGCACGCCTCCACCACGCGGGACGTCGCCACCCGCGAACGGGCCATGCTGACCAGGGACCTGCGCAAGGGCAGCGCGTACGACGAGGAGTGGCTCGCGGAGACCGAGCGTCTGCTGACCGCGGAGCTGGCGGCGCGGGGCGAGGCGACGGGCGCGGAGCTCGGTGCGGCCGTACCGCGGCTGCGCGTGCAGTACGTGTACGGGATCGGCACCCGTCAGGAGGGGAACCAGCCACTCTCCAGCCGACTGCTGCGCGTCCTCGGCATGGAGGGCCGGATCGCCCGTGGCCGGCCGCAGGGCACCTGGACCTCCAGCCGCTTCCGCTGGACGCTGACCCCGGAGCGCCCCGACCCGAGCGACGCGGACGCCCACGCCGAACTCGTACGGCGCTGGCTGGCGACGTGCGGGCCGGCGACCGAGGCCGATCTGAAGTGGTGGACCGGCTGGAAGGTCACCGACGTCCGCAAGGCGCTGGCGGCGCTCGGCGCCGCGGAGGTCGAGCTGGCGGAGGGCACCGGCTACGTCCTGCCGGACGACACCGCTTCCGTACCGGAGCCGGAGCCGTGGGCGGCGCTGCTCCCCGCACTGGACCCGACGGCGATGGGCTGGCAGCAGCGCGATTGGTACATCGATCCGGAGTACAGACCGGTGTTGTACGACCGCAGCGGGAACATCGGTCCGACGGTGTGGTGGAACGGCCGCGTCGTCGGCGTCTGGGCCCAGCGCCCGGACGGCGAGATCGCCCCCCGGCTGCTCGCCGACGTGGGCGCGGAGGGCGGCGCCGCCATCGCGGCCGAGGCGGAACGGCTCGCGGGCTGGATCGGCGACGTACGGGTGACTCCCCGCTTCCGCTCGCCGCTGGAGCGGGAACTGGCGGCCGGAGGGTGAGTTCGGGAGAAGAGGCGACGGGGGACGGGATGCCGGGAGCCGACAGGACGGGAGACGAGGTGTCAGGAGCCGACCGGGCGGGGGACAAGGTGTCGGGGGCCGACCGGGCGGGGGACGGGATGCCGGGAGCCGAGACGGCCGGAGCCGAGACGACCGGAGCCGAGACGGCCGGAGGCGAGACGGCCGGAGGCGAGATGTCGGTGCTGCTGACCTCGCCCCAGCGCACCTCCACCACCCTCCTGATGTCCGAGGCGGCGGCCCGCCGGGGCATGGAGGTACGGGTTCTGGACGGGCCGCCCGAGGCGCTCGCGCCCGGGCGTTCGGGGCACCACTGGTACGGCGGCCCGCTGCTCGCCGACCGGATCGCCCTGCCGTTCGGCCTGGGCCTTCTGGAACCGGCGGACGCGTGGCTCGCGGACCTTCCGGAGGAGTTCACCGCCCGTCGCGTCGTCCTGACGACCCTGGCCGAGGCCAGGGCGAGCCTTCGGCGCCCCGCGTTCGTGAAGCCGCCCGGCGACAAGTCCTTCCCTCCTGCCGTGTACGCGGACGGCGGACGGCTCGCGGAGGGGATGCCAGGGCGTCTGCCGCCCGACACGGCGGTCCTCGTCTCGGACGTGGTGAGCTTCGCCTCCGAGTTCCGGCTGTTCGCGCTCGACGGCCGGATCGTCACGGGGAGCCGGTACGCCGTGTACGGCCGTCTCGACCCGGGTCCGCTCCCGGCCGGTGCCCGCCGCTTCGGCGAACGGCTCCTCGCCGCGGCGGGCGAGTCGCTGCCGAGCGCGGTCGCCGTCGACATCGGCCTGGTCACGGACATGGACACCGGACGGGATCGGTGGGCGGTGGTCGAGGCGAACATGCCGTGGTTCGCGCACAGCTACGCGGCCGAGCCCGACCGGGTCCTCGACGTCGTCCTGCGCGCGGCGGGGCCGCTGCGCCACGTCACGGAACGGGACCGTCGCTTCCTGCGGCCGAGGAGGTCAGAGGTTCGGGCCGTGGTTCCTGCGGGTGGAATCCGAGAAGAATCCGGAACGGCGCCCGCGAGGTGTCGAGGATCGGCGCCCGGCTCCGACGTCCCCTGTGAAAGGCGTCCGGGAAACGGATGAGCCACCACCGAAGGAGAACGTCATGAAGTACCTCGTCATGGTGCAGGGATCCCAGGCCGACTACGACGTGATGACCGGCAAGAGCGCCGGGCAGGGTCCCGTGTGGAGCGAGCAGGACATGAAGGCGATGTTCGAGCACATGGGGTCGATCAACAACGACCTCGCGGAGTCGGGCGAACTGGTCGACGCGCAGGGGCTCGTCGAGCCGGCCAGGACGCGGTTCGTCTCCGTCGACAAGGCCGGGCAGCCGGTCATCACCGACGGGCCGTACAGCGAGACGAAGGAGCTGCTCGCCGGGTACTGGGTGCTCGACTGCGCGAGCCTGGAGCGGGTGACCGAGATCGCGGAGCGCGTCGCCCGGTGTCCGCAGCCGGCCGGGGCGCCGGAGTACCCGGTGGTGATCCGCCAGATCGACGAGCGGACCGAGTCCGAGTTCCTCGCCGACTGAGCGTGGACGAGGAGGAGACGGTCGAGTACCTGCTGCGCCGGCACGCGCCGCAGGTCCTCGGCGCGCTCGTGCGCCGGTACGGGCACTTCGACGCCGCGGAGGACGCCGTGCAGGAGGCCCTGCTGGCCGCCGCGCGGCAGTGGCCGGAGGCGGGGACGCCGGCGAATCCGCGCGGCTGGCTGATCCGGGTCGCCTCGCGGCGGCTGACGGACCAACTGCGGGCGGACGAGGCGCGGGCGCGGCGGGAGGAGACGGCCGCCCGGCTGGAACCCCGCGAGACCCGGGCCGCCCCGTCCGACGACGACACCCTCACGCTCCTCTTCCTCTGCTGCGACCCGGCGCTCGCGCCCGCCGCCCGGATCGCGCTGACGCTGCGCGCGGTCGGGGGCCTCACGACGGCGGAGATCGCCCGGGCGCATCTCGTACCCGAGGCGACGATCGCCCAGCGGATCAGCCGGGCGAAGGCGAAGCTCCGCGACCACCCCTTCCACCCTCCGGGCCCGGAGGACCGGGACGCCCGTCTGGCCACCGTCCTCCAGGTGCTCTACCTGATCTTCAACGAGGGCTACACCGCGACCTCGGGCCCCACGCTCCACCGCGGCGACCTGGCCGGCGAGGCGATCCGGCTGACCCGGGCCGTGCGCCGTCTGCTGCCGAGGGAGGGCACGGTGACCGGCCTGCTGGCCCTGATGCTCCTGACGGAGGCCCGCAGCGCGGCCCGCACGGGCTCGCACGGCGAGCTGATCCCCCTGGACGAACAGGACCGCGGGCTCTGGGACGCCGCCGCGATCGCCGAGGGCACGGCCCTGGTCGAGGAGGCCCTCGCGCAGGGCCCGCCGGGCCCGTACCAGCTCCAGGCGGCGATCTCGGCCCTCCACGACGAGGCGGCGCGCCCCGAGGACACGGACTGGCCGCAGATCCTCGCCCTCTACGACCTGCTGGTCGCCCAGGCCCCCGACCCGATGGCGGAACTGGGCCGCGCGGTGGCCGTCGCGATGGTCCACGGCCCCGAGTCCGGCCTCACCGAACTCACCGCCCTGGAACCCCGCCTGAAGGACCACCACCGCCTCGCAGCGGTCCGCGCCCACCTCCTCGAACGCACCGGCGCGACCGAAGCGGCCCGCGAGGCCTACGAGGAAGCGGCCGACCTCACCCTCAGCCTCCCGGAACGCCACTACCTGCGAACACGGGCGGCCCGGCTGGGTCAGTGAGCGTGCGGGCCGCCCGTCGGGCGGGGGTTGCCCGGGGGGATGAGGAAGGGGGCGGTCAGGGCTGCGGTCGTGGCCAGGGCTGCGCAGAAGGTGAAGGCGGCCGTGAAGCCGGTCGTCGTCGCCGCGGGGCCCTGGATGCTCGCCGCCGCGAGGGTGGAGACGAGGGCCACGCCGATCGAGCCGCCCACCTCGTGGAACGTGTTGACGATGCCGGAGGCGAGGCCCGCCTCGTGCGGGGCGATCAGACCGAGGGCCGTCGTGGTGGCGGTGACGAAGACCGCGCCGAGGCCGAGGGCGGCGAGCGAGAGGGCCGGAAGGAGGGTGGTCCACGCGTTGGTGCCGGGGGTGACCAGGGCCGGCGGGAGGCAGCCGAGGGCGGCGATCGCCATGCCGCCGGTCGCGCAGGCGCGCGGGCCCACCAAGCCCAGCAGGCGGGAGCCGAGGTGGGCGCCGACGGCCGTGGTGACGGCCACCGGCAGGAAGACCAGGCCGGTGCGGAGGGCGCTGAAGCCGTGGAGCTTCTGGAGCTGGACCGAGCCCAGGAAGAAGAACGCGATGAGCAGCGCGGTGGCGACGAGCATCAGGAACGAGCCGGCGACGACCGGGCGGAGGGTGAGCATCCGCAGGTCCATCAGCGGGGCGCGGCTCGCCCGTTCGACCGCGGCGAAGATCCCGTACAGCAGGACCGAGCCGAGCAGGGGCAGGAGCGCCGACGCGGACGCCCAGCCGGTGTCACCCGCCTGGACCAGGCCGTAGATGAGGGAGCCGGTGGCGGCCGTGACCAGCAGCGCGCCCGGGAGGTCGAGGCGGGCAGGGGTACGGACGGAGGCGGGGACGATCGTCGGGAGGGCGGCCAGCAGGGCGAGGCCGACGGGGACGTTGACGTAGAAGATCCAGGGCCAGCCCGGTCCGTCGGTGAGCACGCCGCCGAGCAGGACTCCGACGGCGGAGCCGGTGCCGCCGATGGCGGCCCACACCCCGAGGGCCTTGGCGCGTTCGGCGCCGTGGAAGGAGGTCGTGACCAGCGCGAGGGCGGCCGGAGAGAGCAGCGCGGCCCCGACGCCCTGGGCGATGCGGCCGCCGATGAGCATCGGGGCGTTCACCGCCAGGCCGGACAGCAGGGACGCGGCGGTGAAGACGGCGAGTCCGGCGAGGAGCGTACGGCGGGCGCCGAGGGCGTCCGCGAGCCGGCCGCCGAGCAGCATCAGCCCGCCGAAGCAGAGGGTGTACGCGGTGACCACCCAGGTCAGCGAGGTGCGGTCGAGCCCCAGGTCGACGGCGATCCGCGGCAGCGCGACGTTCACGACGGTGACGTCGAGGATCAGCATGAACTGGGCCACGCAGATCAGCGCCAGGGCCGTCCAGCGGCGCGGGTGGGCCGGAGGGCGGGTGTGGACATGGGCAGGGGCGTGGGCAGGGGTCCGAGTCATATCTGAACTGTACGGTTCAGTTCAGTTGAACTCAACCGTACAGTTCGTTCGGTAGGGTCGGATCATGAGCGACCGCCCCTCGAAGCCCGCCCCCACCGGGCCCCGCGCCGCCCGCAAGAGGGAGGCGATCGTGCGCGCCGCCCGCACCCTCTTCCTCCGCGAGGGCTTCGGAGTCGGCATGGACGCCATCGCCACCGAGGCGGGCGTCTCGAAGGTGACCGTCTACAACCACTTCGGCGGCAAGGAAGCGCTCTTCACCGCTGTCGTCGCGGGCGCGCTCGACGAGCCCCTGACCCCGGGCCCCGACGGCGGCGACGAGAACGGGCCCGACCTCGCCGGCCTCGCCGACGCCGACGACCTGCGCGCCGCGTTCGTCGAGGCGGCCCGCACCTGGGTCCGGGCCGTCCGCGAGAACGACGAGGTCCGCGCCCTGCGCGCCCTCGTCTCCGCCGAGCTCCACCGCTTCCCCGAACTGGGCCGCGCCTGGCGCGAGCACGGGCCCGCCGGCCACCACCCGGCCGTCGCCGACGCGCTGCGCACGCTCGCGGACCGGGGCCGGCTGGAGATCCCGGACCTGGAGGTCGCGGTCATCCAGCTCTACTCGCTCCTGCTCTTCCCGCAGATGGTCTTCGACCAGTACGGCACGGAGCTGAGCGAGGACCTCACCGAGCGGCTCGTACGCGACGGCGTGGAGATGTTCCTGGGCAGGTACGCCCCTCGGACGCCCGCGGCCGCACCGACCCCGGGCCCAGCGTCCGCACTCGCACCTGCGCCCGACCCCGGCTAGCTCACGGCAGCGCGCAGCCCACCCCCTCCCCGCACACACCACCCCAACGCACGCACCCCCGGGGATGCCTCCCCGGGGGTGCGTGACCGTGTGCCGACGCGTCAGTCCGTCGCGATGCCCTTCAGCTTCTTGGCGATCTTCGTGAGGCGCGCACCCTGGTAGCGCGCCGCCTGGAGCACGTTCTCCTCCGGGGCACCGTTCGCGCCCGGGTGCGCCGTGCCGTAGGGGTTGCCGCCCGCCGCGTAGACCGCCGGGTCGGTGAAGCCGGGGGAGACGATGACCGAGCCCCAGTGGTGGAAGGTGTTGTAGAGCGCCAGCAGCGTCGACTCGTTGCCGCCGTGCACGTTGTGGGCGCTGGTGAAGGCGGTCGCCGGCTTGTCGGCCATGACGCCCTGCTGCCACAGCCCGCCCGAGGTGTCGATGAACTGCTTCAGCTGCGCGGCGACGTTGCCGAACCGGGTGGGCGAGCCGAGAGCGTAGGCGTCGGCCCACTCCAGGTCGTCGAGCGTCGCGATCTCGGCGTCGCTCGTGGCGTCCACATGGGCGCGCCAGGCCGGGTTCGAGTCGATGGCGGCCTCGGGAGCCAGCTCGGGCACCCGGCGCAGCCGGACCTCCGCACCCGCCTTCTCGGCGCCTTCGGCGACGGCCTGGGCGAGCTCGTGCACGTTCCCCGTGGCCGAGTAGTAGATGACAGCAACCTTGACGGACATGACGAGCCCCTTAAGCGGATTACGTTCCGGTTCAACGGAACGAGCGTAAGTGGATACCAATCCACTTTGCAAGGGGAACCCACGAAGAACCGGATATCGCTCCGTTATGCTCGAGTCACGGACGGACCGAGGGGGGCGACTCGGGGCGAAGGGCGAAGGGCAGGCGGACGAGATGACCACGAAGAAGAGACCGGGACCCGGTCCCGAATCGGGACCCTCGCAGGGGCCCGGGACCGCCCCCGGACCCGAGCCGGTCCCCGGATCCGATTCGACCCCCGGACCCGAGCCCGTCCCCGGACCGCTCCCCGCCTCCGGCATCCCCTCCGCCCCCGGGATCACCCTGCTCCCCACCGCCGGTCGCGCCGCCCCCGAGCGGGCCGACGCCGCGCGCAACCGGCGCAAGATCCTCGACGCGGCGGCGCGGATCGTCGCCGAGGTGGGGCCCGAGGCCGTCACCATGAACCAGGTCGCCCACGCCAGCGGTATCGGCGTCGGCACGGTCTACCGCCGCTTCGGCGACGTCTCCCAGCTCCTGTGGGCCCTCCTCGACGACCGGGAGCGGCAGTTCCAGGAGGCGTACATGGGCGGCCCGCCCCCGCTCGGCCCCGGCGCCCCCGCCGACGAGCGGCTGCACGCCTTCCTCGACGCCCTCGTCGACCGGGTCATCGAGCAGCGCGAACTCCTGCTCGCCGCCCAGGCCGCCGCCCCCAGCGCGCGCTACACCAGCGGCGCGTACCTCGCGATGCACACCCACGTCACCCTGCTGCTCTCAGGGCTGCGGCCCGAGGCGAACGGCGCGCTGCTCGCCCATCTCCTGCTCGCACCGTTCTCGCCGAGCCTGATGCACCACCTGTCGGCCGAGCGCGAGCTCTCCGCCGACGAGCTCAAGGAGGGGCTCAACGCGCTGCTGAACCTGGGGGGATGAGCGCCGCGAGCCCGTCCAGGACGCGGGCGAGACCGAAGGCGTAGGCGTGGCCGGCGTCGTACAGACCCTGGTACGCCACGGCCGACGCCTCCCCCACCCGCGTCGCCAGCGGGAAGCGCTCCGGGTCGAGCACCCGGGTCAGAAGCGGCTCGTGCGCGGCCCACCACTCGTGGTCGGACAGCACGCTCTCCCGCTCCACGGCCCGCGCGTCCAACTCCGTCCGCGCCACGGTCTGCACGAAGCCGAGGACGTGGGTCAGCGCCGAGTCCATGGCCACGTCGTCGAGCCCCACACCCTCGAAGGCGCCGAGCTCGTGCTCGTACTTCGTCATCACCCCCGGGCCGAGCGGCGGCCGGTGGACCCGCAGCTCCGCCAGCCACGGATGGCCCAGGTACAGCGCGCGGTTGGCGTCGGCGACCGCCGTCACCCGCTCCCGCCAGGGCTCGCCCGCCGCGAAGGCCGGACGCGGCATCGTCAGGAAGACGGAGTCCAGCATCAGATCGAGCAGCTCGGCCTTGCCCGGGACGTAGGTGTAGAGCGTCATGGGGGTCACGCCCAGCCGCTGGGCGACCGCGCGCATGGTGAGAGCGTCGAGCCCGCCCTCGTCGGCCAGACCGATCGCCGCGTCCACGACCGCGTCGACCGTCAGCCCCTGCCGAGGGCCTCGCCGGCCCCCCGGGACCGACGGCGCGCCGTCCCGCCACAGCAGCTCCAGGGTCCGCGCCGGATCGCCCGCCCCACTGCTCCGCTCCTTCGCCATGGCACCCATTCTCGCAGGTCAGACCTAATTCCCGTTACTTTGTACGCTGTATAGAGTAACGTGGTCCTGATACGGGACCACCATCGGAGGGCGCCACACATGACCACCCCCGCCGCAGCGGACAGCCACCACGTCATCCAGGTCCGCGGAGCCCGGGAGAACAACCTCAAGGACGTCTCCGTCGACCTCCCCAAGCGCCGCCTCACCGTCTTCACCGGCGTCTCCGGCTCCGGGAAGTCCTCGCTCGTCTTCGGCACCATCGCCGCCGAGTCGCAGCGCCTGATCAACGAGACCTACAGCGCCTTTCTCCAGTCCTTCATGCCGGCCCTCGGCCGACCGGACGTGGACGGACTGCACAACCTCAGCGCCGCGATCGTCGTCGACCAGGAGCGGATGGGTGCCAACTCCCGCTCCACGGTGGGCACGGCGACCGACGCGTACACGATGCTCCGGATCGTCTTCAGCCGCCTCGGCACCCCGCACATCGGCACCTCCGGCGCCTTCAGCTTCAATCTGCCCGAGGGCATGTGCCCGCGCTGCGAGGGCGTCGGCCAGATCTCCGACATCGACGTCGACGAGCTCGTCGACCGGACCAAGTCCCTCAACGAGGGCGCCATCACCGTGCCGGGGTACGCCGTCGACTCCTGGATGTGGCAGATCATGGCCAACTCCGGCTTCTACGACCCCGACAAGAAGCTGGCGGACTTCACCGAGCAGGAGTGGGAGGACCTCCTCCACAAGCCGTCCTGCAAGGTGAAGGTCGGCTCCAACAACTTCACCTACGAGGGCCTGGTCCTGAAGCTCCAGCGCACGGTCCTCTCCAAGGACCGCGAAGCCATGCAGGCCCACATCCGGGCCTTCGTGGACCGCGCCGTCGTCTTCCGGACCTGCCCCGAGTGCGAGGGCACGCGTCTGACCCGGGCCGCCCTGTCCTCCCGTATCGAGGGGATCAACATCGCCGAGTGCTCGGCGATGCAGATCAGCGACCTGGCCGACTTCGTCCGCCGGATCGAGGACCCTTCCGTCGCCCCGCTCCTCGCGGGCCTGCGCGAACTGCTCGAGTCCCTCGTCGAGAT
Source organism: Streptomyces sp. NPDC056222 (assembly GCF_042264065.1). Classification (NCBI taxonomy): domain Bacteria; kingdom Bacillati; phylum Actinomycetota; class Actinomycetes; order Kitasatosporales; family Streptomycetaceae; genus Streptomyces; species Streptomyces sp. NPDC056222. Next base: position 13,383 of record NZ_JBHJTL010000090.1, read on the forward strand.
CGGCCTCGGCTACCTCAGCCTGGACCGGGCCTCCGGCACGCTGTCGGGCGGCGAGGCGCAGCGCGTGAAGATGGTGCGGCACCTCGGCTCCTCGCTCACCGACGTCACCTACGTCTTCGACGAGCCCACCACGGGACTGCACCCGCACGACATCCAGCGCATGAACGACCTGCTGCTGCGGCTGCGCGACAAGGGCAACACGGTCCTCGTCGTGGAGCACAAGCCGGAGGTCATCGAGATCGCCGACCACGTGGTGGACCTGGGTCCGCGGGCGGGCTCGGCCGGCGGCGAGATCTGCTACTCCGGCGACGTGCCCGGCCTGCGCACCTCCGGGACGCTGACCGGCGACCACCTCGCGCACCGGGCGAAGCTGCGCGCCGAGGTACGGCCCCGGACCGGCTCGCTCTCCATCGAGGGGGCGACCCAGCACAACCTCCGGAACGTGAGCGTCGAGATCCCGACCGGCGTCCTGACCGTCGTCACGGGCGTGGCCGGCTCCGGCAAGTCGTCCCTCATCCACGGGAACCTGCCGGGCCGGGAGGGTGTCGTCGTCGCCGACCAGTCCCCGATCCGCGGCTCGCGCCGCTCGAACCCGGCGACGTACACGGGCGTGCTCAACCCGATCCGTACCGCCTTCGCCAAGGCCAACGGCGTCAAGGCCGCCCTCTTCAGCGCCAATTCGGAAGGCGCCTGCCCGACCTGCAACGGGCTCGGGCTCGTCTACACCGACCTGGCGATGATGGCGGGCGTCGCCTCGGTCTGCGAGGAGTGCGAGGGCAAGCGCTTCACCAGTGAGGTGCTCTCCTACACCCTCGACGGGAAGAACATCCACGAGGTCCTGTCGATGGCGATCGAGGAGGCGTACGACTTCTTCACGGCGAAGGGCCAGGCCCGGACGATCCTCGGCCGGCTGAAGGACGTCGGCCTCGGCTATCTCCGCCTCGGCCAGCCCCTCAACACCCTCTCGGGAGGCGAGCGGCAGCGCCTGAAGCTGGCGATCCACATGGCCGAGAAGGGCGCGACCTACGTCCTCGACGAGCCGACCACCGGGCTGCACCTCGCCGACGTCGACCAGCTCCTCGCCCTCCTGGACCGGCTCGTCGAGGCGGGCAACACGGTCGTGGTCATCGAGCACCACCAGGCGGTCATGGCCCACGCCGACTGGCTGATCGACCTGGGCCCCGGCGCGGGCCACGACGGCGGCAGCATCGTCTTCGAGGGCACCCCCGCCGAACTGGTCGAGAAGGGCGACACCCTGACGGCACGCCACCTCAAGGCGTACGTGGGCGCCTGAGCCGTGGCCGTGGGTGCGGGGTCGGAGACGTCTCCCGCACCCACGGCTCCCCCGGGGCCCGTCGAACTCCCGACACCCGTCCACACCCTGAAACGATCTGGACCCCGCCCGCCCTCGCGGCGCACCATCGGCCCCATGGCGACCTTCCTCATCCTCCATGGCTTCCAGAACCACCGCCCGCCCGGCCACTGGCACCACTGGCTGGCCGGGGAGCTGCGGGAGCGCGGGCACGAGGTGCGCTATCCCCAGCTGCCCGAGCCGGACGCCCCCGTCCTGGAGGACTGGGTGGCGGCGCTGCGCGCGCAGCTCCACCGGCCGGCCGAGGGCGAGTTCGTCGTGATCGCGCACAGCCTGTCCGTCCTGCTGTGGCTGCGGGCCGCCTCGCCCGACGTCGACCGGGTCCTGCTGGTCGCCCCGCCCTCCCCCGCCGTGACCGCCTCGATCCCCGAGATCACCGCCTTCGCCGAGGGGCTCGACCTGGACGCCGTCCGGCTGAAGGCGCCGGTACGGCTCGTGTACGCCGCCGGGGACCCGTACTGCCCCGAGGGCGCCGACGTGCACTACGGCACCCCGCTCGGCCTCGACATGGACGTCGTCCCGGGCGGCGCGCACCTCACCCCGGACTCCGGATACGGGGAGTGGCCCTCGGTCCTCCGGTGGTGCGAGGACCCGGCGACGAGGCTGGGCTCCCGATAGAGGGCGGCCGGGGCCGTCACCCTCCCGGGGGAAGGATCACGGAGTCCTCCCGCGGTCCCGCGAGCGCTGCCTAGGGTGGCACTCCATGAGGTGGTTCAGCAGGCCGGGAGCAGTCGAGAACGCCGTCGTCGCCGGGCAGATGCGGAGCTTCTTCAGAGGGCTGTCGGCCGATACCCGCAAGGCACCCCGCCTGGTGGCCCAGGCCTACGGCGAGCACCTCTTCCACCGGCGGCGGCGCCGCCTCGTCGACGAGAAGCGCTTCGCCGCCTCGCGCTTCCACGTCGGCATCGGCGTGGACTCCGGCGACTTCGCCGACCTGACCAAGCGGGCCGTGCTGGTCTCGGACACCTTGCTGCTGTCCCACAACGGCGCGGGCGGTCGCCACCACGTCCGGCGGCTCTCCAACCGCTCCTCGTTCGCCCCGCAGACGATGGAGGAGGAGCGCTCCCTCGTCCTGCCCACCGGGTCGAGCACCTCGGAAGACCTGAGCATGCACTGCCCGGACCTCGAACGGCTGGGCCGCTGGCTGCTGCAGACCGAACCGCTGCTGCGCGCGGGCTGCGCCTGGTACCTGCCCACGTACTCGGTGACGCGGCACACCCAGCACTACCACTCGTCGCCGGACCCGAACGACTACCCCGACCACGGCGGACACTCCGGCCCGCTGACCCACTCCGACGTGCCCGGTCTGCTGGACTTCGCCGCCACCGGGCGCCGGGTCGTCGCCCAGAGCCGCACTCCTGCGACGGTCAGCCGGCTCGTCGTCCCCGTCATCGAGGATCTGGAACTGCCCTTCCTCGACGGCATCTCCCTGGAGACCTTCAGCGAGATCACCGTCGGCGAGTTCGACGCCTACCGGGCCCACCGCGGATGGCTGCGCATGGAGCTGGCCAACGTCGACGACGCGCTCGACGCCCCGCAGCGCGAAGCGGAGCTGATGAAGATCGGCCTCCGGATGCAGGACGGGGTCCTGGGCATGCAGTCCCAGATGAACCAGGTCCGCCGCAAGCGGGCCGTGGCGGTGACCGGCGCGGTCGTCGGCACGGTCACGGCCAGCCTGGTCGCCGTCTACGGCCCCGCCCTCCAGTCGGCGCTCACGGCCGTCGTCGGCGGGGCGGCCGGCGGGCTGTGGGGCGCGTTCCAGGCCGGGGCGGACAACAGCCCGCGCACTCTCCGCGAGAACGCCTGGTACTACGTCTGGACGCTCTCGCGCGCGGCGAACCGGAATCCCTGACCGCGACGTCGGTACGCGGGTGGCGTCGGGCCCGCCCGGCAGGGGCTTGCGGCCGTCGCATGCGTCGAGCGGCAGCGGGTGACCACATCGGGTGACAGCCCGTGCGGGGAGACCGCTCCGGCGCGATCATCGAATCATGACCACCGAGATCCACCTCGCCCAGCAGCCGGAGGCCGACGAGCTGCTCGGCCGCTCCCCGCTCGCCGCGCTCGTCGGCATGTTGCTCGACCAGCAGGTCCCCATGGAGTGGGCGTTCTCCGGGCCGTACACGATCGCCCAGCGGCTCGGTACGGACGATCTCGACGCGGGGCAGATCGCCGCGTACGACCCGGAGGCCTTCGGCGCGCTGCTCTCCGAGAAACCCGCCGTGCACCGCTACCCCGGCTCGATGGCCAAGCGGATCCAGCAGCTGTGCCAGTTCCTCGTCGACGAGTACGGCGGGGACGCCGAGGCCGTCTGGGCGGACGCGGGGAGCGGGAAGGAGCTGCTGGCCAGGCTGAAGGCGCTGCCCGGATTCGGGGTGCAGAAGGCGCAGATCTTCCTCGCGCTGCTGGGCAAGCAGTACGGCGTTCGTCCGGAGGGCTGGCGGGAGGCGGCCGGCGCGTACGGCGAGACCGGCTCGTACCGTTCGGCGGCAGACATCACCGGACCCGAGTCGCTCGCCAAGGTCCGTGCCTTCAAGCAGGAGGCGAAGCGCGCCGCAAAAGCGGCCAAATCGGCAGAGAATTGACGGTTCCGAATGTCAATCCTGCTAAATGCGACATGAATTGTCGCTGAGCTGTTCACAGGGAGCACCCGAGATCGCTAACTTCCCCTCAACCTCGTTCGCATCGGGAAGGACCTCTGTGAACGCATCCTCTCGCAGAGCCGCGGCCACCCTGGCCGCAGCCGCACTCGCGACCCCGCTCATGCTGGCCGCCGCTTCCCCCGCCACCGCCACTCCGGACCCCGGGGCCAAGCCCGCCCGGGACGCCGCGCAGCTGGCGAAGAAGCTGGTCCGCGAGACGTCCGGCAAGGACGCCTACAAGCACCTGCAGAAGTTCCAGGCGATAGCCGACTCGGCCGGCGGTCACCGCGCGGCCGGCTCGCTCGGGCACGACGCCTCCGCGGCGTACGTGTACCAGCAGCTCAAGAAGGCCGGCTACAACGTCTCGTACCAGAAGTTCGAATTCATCTACACCCAGACGCTGGCCGAGAAGGCCTCCGTCATCTCCCCGGCGCCCCGCGACATCCAGATCGCGGCGATGACCTACACCAAGTCGACGCCGGTCGGCGGTATCAAGGCCGACCTGGCCACCGTCCCGGTCGACGCCGACGGCACCACCGGCTGTGAGCCGGCCGACTTCGCCTCCTCGACCTTCACCGGCAAGGTCGCCCTGATCAAGCGCGGCGGCTGCACCTTCGCCGTGAAGCAGGAGAACGCCGCGGCGGCGGGCGCCGCGGGCGCGATCATCTACAACAACACCGAAGGCGCGCTCTCCGGCACGCTCGGCGACCCGGCGGCCGGGAAGATCCCGACCGGTGGCGTCACCCAGGCCGAGGGCGAGAAGCTCGCCGCCGACCTCGCCAAGGGGCCGGTGAACATCTCCTTCGAGATCCGCCAGCTCCAGGAGAAGCGCACCACCAACAACGTCATCGCGGAGACGAAGGGCGGCAACGCGGCCAACACCGTGATGCTCGGCTCGCACCTCGACTCCGTGACCGCGGGCCCCGGCATCAACGACAACGGCTCCGGCTCCGCCGGTCTGCTCCAGGCCGCCCTGGAACTCGCCGAGTCGAAGGACAAGGTCCGCAACAAGGTCCGCTTCGCCTGGTGGTCGGCCGAGGAGAACGGCCTGCTCGGCTCCGAGCACTACGTCGCGAACATGAGCGAGCTGGACAAGAAGGAAGTCAAGCTCTACCTCAACTTCGACATGATCGCCTCGCCGAACTACGGCCTGTTCGTCTACGACGGCGACAACTCGGACAACGTCGGCGCGGGCGCGGGCCCCGAGGGATCCGCCCAGCTCGAGCGCGACATCAACGAGTTCATGGACAAGCGCGGACTCCCGCACGAGGGCACCGACTTCACGGGCCGCTCCGACTACGGACCGTTCATCGAGATCGGCATCCCGTCGGGCGGCACGTTCACCGGCGCCGAGGGCATCAAGACGGCGGCGCAGGCCGCCAAGTTCGGCGGTACGGCGGGTGTCGCGTACGACGTGAACTACCACGCGGCCGGTGACAACCTGTCGAACGTCAACATGAAGGCCTTCGACGCCAACATCGACGTCATCGCCAACGCCGTGGGCACCTACGCCCACGACATCAGCTCCCTGAAGAAGCCGGTCGTCTCCGTCCCGACGGAGGGCGACGCGGGCAGCGGCGGCGGCCTCCACGAGGACCACGGCCACGAGGTCACCGAGTAGCACGACCTCCCGAGCGCGGGCCCGGTCCCTTCAGGGGGCCGGGCCCTACCTCTTCCTGCGCGCCGTACCGAAGATCGAGCGGCTGATCTCACGGCCCAGCTGCGTCCCGATCGACCGCGCCAAAGACGTGAAGACCCCGCTCCCCACCACCTGCTCGGCGAGCGACTCGTCCTCCTTCCGCGGCGCCCGTTCCGGCGTCCTCGCCTCCTCGGCCTCCCGCGCCGCCCGCACCGCCGCCGCCTCCGCCGCCTGCTGCTCCGCCGTCAGCTTCTCGTACGCCGACTCCCGGTCCACCGCCTCCGCGTACCGCCCGTACAGCGGCGAGCCCTTCACCGCCGCCTCCAGCGCTCCCGCCTCGATCGGCCCCATCAGGGACTCGGGCGCCCGCAGCCGCGTCGCCGCCACGGGGGTCGGCGCGCCCGTCTCGCTCAGCACGGTCACCACCGCCTCGCCCGTCCCGAGGCCCGTCAGGACCTCCTCCAGGTCGTACGGCGACTTCGGGAAGGTCCGCACCGTCGCCTTCAACGCCTTCGCGTCGTCCGGCGTGAACGCCCGCAGCGCGTGCTGCACCCGATTGCCCAGCTGAGCCAGCACATCGCCCGGCACGTCCTTCGGCGTCTGGGTCACGAAGAAGATCCCGATCCCCTTCGAGCGAATCAGCCGCACCGTCTGCGTGATCGACTCCAGGAACGCCTTCGACGCCCCGTTGAACAGCAGATGCGCCTCGTCGAAGAAGAACACCAGCTTCGGCTTCTCCAGATCCCCGACCTCGGGAAGGTCGTTGAAGAGATCCGCGAGCATCCACATCAGGAACGTCGAGAAGAGCTGCGGCTTGTCCTGCACGGCCGGCAGCTCCAGTACGGACACCACCCCGCGCCCGTCCTCCGCCGTCCGCAGGAACTCTGCCGTGTCGAACTCCGGCTCCCCGAAGAACCCGCCCGCGCCCTGCTGCTCGAACGCCGTGATCGACCGCAGGATCACCCCGGCCGTCACCGTCGAAAGCCCGCCGATCCCCTTCAGCTCCGGCTTCCCGGTGTCCGAGACCAGGAAGGCCACCACCGCCCGCAGATCCTTCAGGTCCACCAGCTCCAGGCCCTTGGAGTCCGCGTAGTGGAAGATCAGGCCGAGCGACTGCTCCTGCGTCTGGTTCAGCTGGAGCACCTTCGACAGCAGCACCGGGCCGAAGCCGGTGACCGTCGCCCGCACCGGGACACCGGGGCCGATGCCCCCGAGCCCGTAGAACTCGCAGGGGAAGCCCCTCGCCGCCCACGCCTGCCCCACCTGCGCCGCCCGCTCGCGGACCTTCTCGCCCTCCGTGCCCGGCGCCGCGATCCCGGAGACGTCCCCCTTGATGTCGGCGAGGAAGACGGGCACGCCGTTCGCCGACAGCTGCTCGGCGATGAGCTGGAGGGTCTTCGTCTTGCCCGTGCCGGTCGCGCCGGCGACCAGGCCGTGGCGGTTGAGCATCGGAAGGGGGACACGGATCGGCGCATCCGGGTGACACGTCCCGTCCCACAGCAGCGCCCCCAGATCGAGCGCGGCCCCGGTGAAGGCGTACCCGGCGGCGATCTCGGTGGCCGGAGACTGCTCACTGACGCTCATCAGAGGACCCCAATTCCCGATTTATGGCGGTTTGCCCCAGCATCCCACTGCGCTCGCGTGGCTGCGCCGAGAGCCGCTCGACCGGTAGGCTTTCCGTGTGATCTTCAAGCGCATCGGAAACGGCCGGCCGTATCCCGACCACGGCCGGGAAAGCACCCGGCAGTGGGCGGACGTCGCCCCGCGCCCGGTCCGCCTCGACCAGCTGGTCACCACCAAGGGCCAGCTGGACCTGGAAACGCTGCTCGCCGAGGACTCGACCTTCTACGGCGACCTCTTCGCGCACGTCGTGAAGTGGCGGGGCGACCTCTACCTCGAGGACGGGCTGCACCGCGCGGTGCGCGCGGCACTCCAGCAGCGGCAGGTTCTGCACGCCCGCGTACTGGAAATGGACTAGCGCGGCCCGCAGTTCTGACCCTTTCGGGGGCTCTCTCCGTCCATCCGGACGCGATCACATGATCGTCAAGTATCCAACTCCGACCGACGGCATTACGCTGCGTCCATGAGCATGCTCACTCCCCCCGGAATGGGCGGAAAATACCGCATCACGGGCGACAAGTACCCCCGTATGCGCCGCCCTCGGCACAGGCGCAGGATCGTCCTCGCGGCCGGGGCCGCCGTGGTCGTGCTCGGCGCGGCCGGCTGGGGGACCCTGCAGCTCGTCGACGTGTTCTCCGGCGGCGACGACACCAAGGCGACGGCCGGTCGCAGCGCCGACTGCAAGCCCGTCACCAAGACGACGACCGCGCCGGTCGCCGCTCTGCCCAAGCCCGCGCAGATCACGGTGAACGTCTACAACGCGACCCCGCGCAGCGGCCTCGCGAAGTCGACCGCCGACGAGCTGAAGAAGCGCGGGTTCATCATCGGCAAGGTCGGCAACGCGCCTGTGGCGTACGACAAGAAGGTGCCCGGCGCCGGGATACTGCTCGGCGCCCCCGGGGCCACCAAGGGCGCGTTCACGGTCCTGGGCACCCAGCTGAAGGGCGCCACGACCAAGACGGACACGCGCGCGACGGCGGACGTGGACCTGATCATCGGGACGGCCTTCAAGAACCTGGACCCGAAAACGACGGCGGACGCGGCCCTGGTCGCTCTCAACAAGCCCAAGCCCGCGCCCACCGGTAAGTGCTGACGCCGTACGAAGCCTCGTCCCGTACGGCGTCGAAGCCGTACGGAACCGAGGCGGCCGACTAGTCGGCCGTGCCGTACATGCGGTCGCCCGCGTCGCCCAGGCCCGGGACGATGTAGCCGTTCTCGTTGAGGCGCTCGTCGACCGAGGCGGTCACGACGGTCACCGGCGTGCCCGCCAGCTCGCGCTCCATGATCTCGACGCCCTCGGGGGCGGCGAGCAGCACGACGGCGGTCACATCGTCCGCGCCGCGCTTGATCAGCTCCCGGATCGCCGCGACGAGCGTGCCACCGGTCGCCAGCATCGGGTCCAGGACGTACACCTGGCGGCCCGAGAGGTCCTCCGGCATCCGCGTCGCGTAGGTCGACGCCTCCAGCGTCTCCTCGTTGCGGATCATGCCGAGGAAACCGACCTCGGCGGTCGGCAGCAGCCGCACCATGCCGTCGAGCATCCCGAGGCCGGCACGGAGGATCGGGACCACCAGCGGCCGCGGGTACGACAGCTTCACACCCGTCGTGGGCGTCACGGGGGTCTCGATGTCGACCTGCTCGGTGCGCACGTCCCTGGTGGCCTCGTAGGCGAGCAGGGTGACCAGCTCGTCGGCGAGCCGGCGGAAGGTCGGGGAGTCGGTGCGCTTGTCGCGCAGCGTGGTGAGCTTGTGGGCGACCAGCGGGTGATCGACGACGTGGAGACGCATGACTCCAACAGTAGCCCGCACTGGCATCAACCCACGCCGTGGAGGGAAGGTGGTGGCACAGGACCCAGTCGTGGGGTGGTGTGGCCCATGCCCGACCCGGCAGACCGTGCCGACGCAAGGGGCGGCGAAACGCCGCCGGAGACCGACGCGGAGCGCCGTAGGCGCCGTGCCCAGTTCCTGCGCGAGCTGCACGAGGCGAAGGCACTGCGCGAGCGCGTCCAGCCCCGGCGCGCGCGGGCGGCCAGGATGCGCCAGGCCATGCGGATGCGTACCTTCCGCTGGTGACGGCCGCAGCGCCCGACACCGCGCGTGCGCCCTCTGTGCGCCGGGGCCGTGCGCCGGTGCCGCGCGTCCACCCGTTCACCGTCACGATCAGACTGATGCACGACGCAAGAGCCGAAGACCTCTCCTGAAGCCGTTGTTTCTGCCACGATGCCGATTGGGCGGGGCATAAGGAGCGCGCCGCCGGATGGTCACACCTCTGATCAGTGGGAGAGTCACGGTGTACTTCGCCGCACTGCTCGCGCGCACCGAAGACGGGTGGGAAGCGAGCGACACAGAGCTCGACGATGTGGAAACCCTGTCGGACCTGACCGAACTGGCCCGTGAGGCCTCGGTCGACGACGACACGGTGATCGTCTTCATCGAGGAGGAGGACGCCTGGTTCGGGCTCCTCCGGATCGAGGGTGAGGACGACCCTCGCATCTACGTGTCGGACGGGGCGGCCGCCGCCCGCTCCTCGTACGGGGAGATCCTCACCAAGGAACTGCTCGGCGACGACCAGGACGGCGACGACCTGGACGCCCTCGACCTCGACGGTACGGAGGACGGCGAGCCTCTCGACCGCGGGAACGACGAAGAGGACACAAGCACGGCAGCCGATGCCGTGCCGGCCGCGCCGGTCGGAGACCGGCTGATCCTCGCGGATCTCGGTCTGTCCGAGAAAAGACTGCTGCTGCTCGAGAGCGACGCACTGGCGGAGATCGCGGACTCGCTGGGCGCCGCGGAGGTGCTGGAGACCGTTCGCTAGTGACAGAAGCAGCACCCGACCCAGTAAGGGATCCCTGGCGGGAGACCATGCGGCTCGCCCTCGCGGAGGCCGAGCAGGCCGTGCCGGCCGGTGACGTACCGGTCGGCGCGGTCGTGCTGTCCCGGGACGGCACGGTCCTCGCCGTCGGCCACAACGAGCGCGAGGCGACCGGCGACCCGACCGCCCACGCCGAGATCCTCGCCCTGCGCCGGGCCGCGGCGAAGACCGGGGAGTGGCGGCTGACCGGCTGCACGCTCGTGGTGACCCTGGAGCCCTGCGTGATGTGCGCCGGCGCACTCGTGCAGTCCAGGGTCGACCGGGTGGTGTTCGGCGCGCTCGACGAGAAGGCCGGCGCGGCCGGTTCGCTCTGGGACCTCGTACGGGACCGACGGCTGAACCACCGTCCCGAGGTGATCCACGGCGTCCTCGGAGAGGAGTGCGCGGCGCAGCTCACAGCCTTCTTCCGCGCGCGCTGAACCACGCGCCGACCTGCGAAGCGATACGGATTTCATCGCAGGGGCCTCTTTGGGCTAAGCTCTCTCTCGGTAGCGTGTCCGAGCGGCCGAAGGAGCTCGCCTCGAAAGCGAGTGTGGCGCAAGTCACCGAGGGTTCAAATCCCTCCGCTACCGCTTCGATCGAAGGGCCTGGTGCATCGCACCGGGCCCTTCGGCGTATCCGGGCCCCGTATGCCACGACGAAGGCCCCGGCCACGCCCGTGGGCGCGGCCGGGGCCTCTTTCGTCGGACGGGGGGAGCGGCATCGGGGGGACAAGCCGCTCCCCCCGATGAGAACCGGTCCTGCAAGTCCTGCGCCGCAGTCAGGGGGAAGCTCGCGGCGCGGACCCCGCAGTGAGGGCCGGTTCCTCGGCCCTGCGGACTCCTGCCAGATCCGCCGGGCTCGACATCCATACTGCTCTGCCGTCACTCTTCCGGGGGGCGGCAAAAGGCCCCGATCTCCGGGCCCTTGGTCCATAAAGGCCCGGTGAAGTGGCTGAAGTGGCTCCGTTAGACTCACGCGTCCACGCAGGGGTGCAGACAGGGGAAGGCGCGGCAGATGGCGCAAGCGAAGAAGGTCGCGCTCTACGCGCTCGTGGTCTTTGTGCTGTACACGATCATCAATTCCCCCGACAGGGCCGCCGATCTCGTCCAGGTAGGGTTCGAGGGCATATCGTCCGCCGCACAGGGCGTCGGCGAGTTCATGACCGAACTCGTCAACTAGAACCACCGACGAGGAGTCCTGCTGTGATCCGCCATCTGGTCCTGTTCAAGCTCAACGAGGGCATCGCGAAGGACGACCCGCGTGCCGTCGCCGCAGCCGAGGCGTTCGACGGGCTGGAGAAGGAGATCCCGGAGCTGGGCTTCTGGGAGTGCGGCTGGAACATCTCCGAGCGGCCGATCGCGTACGACTTCGCCATCAACTCGGCGGTCGAGGACACCGATGCGCTCCAGCGCTACCTGGACCACCCGGCCCACCAGGCGGGCGTCGCGCTGTGGCGCGAGATCGCCACGTGGGTGATCGCGGACTACGCGTTCTAGGGTTCGCCCGACTCGATTCTTCAAGGCCCCTCGCCGTCATGGCGGGGGGCCTTCCGGGTGTTGGCCTCCCGTTTGGCCCCAACTTGCCCTCAACACGTGGTTATACGGTGCTTGCACACAGTGGACATGTCTTGTGATGCTATGACCGCTTTTGATGGATGAGTTTGACCGTAGTTGACCAGCAACACCAGCCGAAGGGGTGGCGTGAACGTGCCGGCCAGTACAGCGCCTCAGGTCCCGCCCCAGAACGAGGCCGGCGACCCGGAGCCCACGCGCCCGCTGCCCCAGTCCGCCCGACCCCAGGCCAACACGCCGCAGCCCACCCGCCCCCATTCCACCCGGCCGCAGTCGACCCGACCGCAGTCCACCCGGGGCGCCGACACCCGCGCGCTCACCCAGGTCCTCTTCGGGCAGCTCAAGGAGCTCGAACCGGGCACCCCCGAGCACGACCGGGTCCGCGGGGCGCTGATCGAGGCCAACCTGCCCCTCGTCCGGTACGCGGCGGCCCGCTTCCGCTCCCGCAACGAGCCCATGGAGGACGTCGTCCAGGTCGGCACCATCGGCCTGATCAACGCCATCGACCGCTTCGACCCCGACCGCGGCGTACAGTTCCCGACCTTCGCGATGCCCACCGTCGTCGGCGAGATCAAGCGCTACTTCCGCGACAACGTCCGCACCGTGCACGTGCCGCGCCGCCTCCACGAGCTCTGGGTCCAGGTCAACGGCGCCACCGAGGACCTCACCACCGCCCACGGCCGCTCCCCCACCACCGCGGAGATCGCCGAGCGGCTGAAGATCGGCGAGGACGAGGTACTGGCCTGCATCGAGGCAGGACGCTCGTACCACGCCACCTCGCTGGAGGCGGCCCAGGAGGGCGACGGACTGCCCGGACTGCTCGACCGGCTCGGCTACGAGGACCCGGCGCTCGCCGGCGTCGAACACCGGGATCTCGTACGGCACCTGCTCGTACAATTGCCCGAGCGCGAACAGCGGATCCTGATGCTCCGCTACTACAGCAACCTGACCCAATCTCAGATCAGCCAGGAACTCGGCGTCTCACAGATGCATGTGTCAAGGCTCCTCGCCCGGAGCTTCGCCCGATTGAGATCCGCAAACAGGATCGAGGCGTAGCTGAAACGGGTAGACCGGTTCGGAGCAGTTCCACGGCGCCCCAAATGCCGTACACCCCTTGTTTCCTGCGGATATTCACCCACTCCATGTCGACAAGTCACTACAGCGTGTTGCCGACATGTGACATTCTGCTGGAACCGCGTTTGCCGCAGCCCCGCCTCCGGTATTCAGGTGGAGGCTGCGTTCCTCCGATGGTCGTGGCCGCCGCGACCGTCCGCGACCTCAAGGGGGTGGCATGTCCGCAGAACAGGGCAGCTCGAAGGTGCTCACGCTCACGCCCGTGCAGACGCCGGTACCGATGCCGGTCCAGCCGACGGCGGAGACCGCCGAGCCCGCCGCGCCGCTTGTTGTCACGCCGGAAGCCATCGACACCCGCACGCTCTCCCGCTCCCTCTTCCTGCGGCTCCGCGCGCTGGACGACGCGGGCGCCGCCGCGGACAGCCCGGAGCGGACCTACGTCCGCGACACCCTCATCGAGCTCAACCTGCCGCTCGTGCGGTACGCGGCGGCCCGCTTCCGCTCCCGCAACGAGCCGATGGAGGACATCGTCCAGGTCGGCACCATCGGCCTGATCAAGGCGATCGACCGCTTCGACTGCGAACGCGGAGTGGAGTTCCCGACGTTCGCGATGCCGACCGTCGTCGGTGAGATCAAGCGCTTCTTCCGCGACACCTCCTGGTCGGTGCGGGTCCCGCGCCGGCTCCAGGAGCTGCGCCTCGCGCTGACCAAGGCAAGCGACGAGCTGGCCCAGAAGCTGGACCGCTCCCCCACCGTCCCCGAACTCGCCGCCGTACTCGGGGTGTCGGAGGAGGACGTCGTCGACGGCCTCGCGGTCGGCAACGCGTACACCGCCTCCTCGCTCGACTCGCCCTCCCCGGAGGACGACGGCGGCGAGGGCTCGCTGGCGGACCGACTCGGGTACGAGGACACGGCGCTGGAGGGCGTCGAGTACCGCGAATCACTGAAGCCTCTGCTCGCCAAACTCCCGCCCCGGGAGCGGCAGATCATCATGCTGCGCTTCTTCGCCAACATGACGCAGTCGCAGATCGGCGAGGAGGTCGGCATCTCCCAGATGCACGTCTCCCGACTCCTGACGCGCACCCTGGCCCAGCTCCGCCAGGGCCTGATCGCCGACTGAAGTTCGCGATTGAGGTTCACAACTGACATGGCGTCAGTAAAACTGACGCCATGCGGCGACAGAGGTCACTTCTGACGGTGGTCGCGCTCTGCCTCGGCGGAGCGCTGACCGCGTGCGGCGGAGGCGAGGACGAGGGCTACGCGGCGGTCGGCGCGGGCTCCACCCCGAAGGACGCGGTGCGCCCGTCGGGATCGGTGACGCTGATCCCCCTGGACGCCCCGTCGGCCGACGGCACCACCTCCAGCACATCGTCCCCCTCGCCCCGCCCCCCGGGAACGACCCCGGCCCCCGGCGGCACGGACACGGCCCCGGGCACGGATACGGGCGCGGATACGGGCACGGGCGCGGGCCCCGGAACCTCGCGCCCCGGGACGACACCCGCGCGGCCCGGCACGACCCCGCCACGCACCGCGACCGCTCCGCCCCCGGGCACGACCTCCCCGCCCGCCCCGTCGCAGCCGCCCCCCAGCCCCACCACCCCCGCCACGCTCACCCTCTCCGCCCCGATCCTCACGGACGCGGACAAACGGTGGTGCGAACGCGTGACGGTCACCTTCCACAACAGGGGTGGCACAGCGGCCACTTCGGGGACGGTCACCTTCGCCACCCACATCATCGGCGCACTCGGCATCGACTGGGCGACGATCGAATCGACTCAACCCCTCCCCGCGCCCATCGCGGCCGGGACGGCGCAGAGCCGGACGTACACGGTCTGCGTGGACTCCTGGCGCGTCCCGCTCGGCATGCACGTCGACACCCAGAAGGTCACGGCGACATGGAAGTGACCGCGGAACCGTCCGACGGATGATGCTCGCCACGGTGCCGGCGCAGCAGCACATTGGCATCCGTCTCCGCACTCCAGTCGAACCGGGCGCGGGCCTCCGTCCGCCGCCCGGCGAGCTCCGCGCAGACCCCACAGCCCGGAACGGGCACGGGCGGCCGGCTCAGCTCGTACTCCGCCCCCGCCCGCTCGTTCGCGGCCCGCACCCCGGCACTGAGCCGCTCCGCGGCCGTGGCGGGCCGCACACGCGCCGGATCGGCCTGCCACTCTCTCCCGCCCCCGACGGGCCGCAGCATGACGTACGGCCCCGCCTCACCCCGGTACTCGCCCACCCTGCGGGCGGCGGGATCGTAGACGAACCCTCCGCACTCCATCCGCCCTGCCATTCCTCAGCTCCTCACCCGATCGGGCGACTACTCTCTGTGCTCATAGCGTTGCTCAATGGAGAGGGCGGCCACAACGCTCGCCGCGTGCCAAGGGCCCACTGTCACAAGGGGGACGGAGTGAGTCGACGTAACGCCACTGGGGGTACGGCCGCGACGACGGCCGGAGTCTTCGGCGAGGTACTCCGCCACTACCGGGAGGCAGCGGGCATGACACAGGAGGGCCTGGCACGCCAGATCCCGTGCGACCGCTCGCACGTGGCACGGGTGGAGGCGGGGACGAGGGTCCCGCAGGACACGTTCGCGAAGGCGTGCGACGAACTGCTGGGGACGGGAGGGGTGTTGGGGCGGCTTTGGGGGCGGATCGATTGGTATCCGACGGTGGAGCATCCCGACTGGTTCGAGCGACGGGCTCATATGGACGCGGAAGCCCTGGCCGTCCGCGCGTACCAAACACAGGTGATGCCAGGCCTCTTGCAGACGCCGGAGTACGCGACC
Organism: Streptomyces sp. NPDC056222; assembly: GCF_042264065.1. NCBI lineage: Bacteria > Bacillati > Actinomycetota > Actinomycetes > Kitasatosporales > Streptomycetaceae > Streptomyces > Streptomyces sp. NPDC056222. The sequence goes on from NZ_JBHJTL010000090.1 coordinate 28,936, forward strand.
GCACTGTTCACCCGGCGGCTCACCTCCGCAGGAGAGGTGGACGAGCGCGTGAGAGCGAGGCTGAGCCGCCAGCAGCGCGTTCTCACGCCGGACGGCCCGATGTACATCGCGGTTCTGGACGAGAGCTGCCTACGAAACGTGGTGGGAGGTCCCGCCGTCATGCGCGACCAGTGCGCCCACCTGCTGACCGTGGGCCAACTGCCCAACATCCGGGTTCAGATCGCTCCGTCGAACCGTTCCGAGATCGACCGTCCCGACGCATCCATGTCGCTGATCCAGCTGCCCGGCGGGCATGACTGGGTGTACTCGGAGTCGCTCGACCGCGGTCACCTCAGCGACGATCCGGCCCTCTATGTGCGACACGCCCAGACCTATGATGTGCTCAGGGCGGACTCGCTGTCGGCCCGCGAATCTGCCGCTCTGATCAGCGACATGATGGAAGGGTACGGGCACCATGCAGATGCACGATCTGACCACGGCGACCTGGGTGAAGAGCAGCTACAGCGGCGCCAACGGCGGCGATTGCGTCGAAGTCGCCCCAGGATTCCCCGGCCTCGTCCCCGTACGTGACAGCAAGGCTCCCGAAGGACCCGCCCTCGTCTTCGGCCACCAGGCCTGGGACTCGTTCGTGGGAGCCCTGTGACCATGGAGAACACCAAGGCCCTGTCCATCGGACTTCACCCCCGCTCACTCGACTACAGCGCCCTGCCCGACGGTGTCGACGAGGCGTCGCTCACCGCACGTATCGCCGCCGGGAACGCCGCTCTGCGCGAGGCGGGGTTCGACGTCGTGACCTGTCTGGTGGAGCCTTCGCCGGACGGCGCCGAGGCCGCCGTCCGGGAGCTGCTGAAGGGCGATACGTTCGGGCTGGCGATGATCGGCGGCGGCGTGCGCATGATGCCTGAACACACCCTGCTGTTCGAACGGCTCGTGAACGTCCTCATCGAGGCCGTGCCCGGGATCCGGCTCTGTTTCAACACCTCGCCGGAGACCACCGTCGATGCGTTGCGGCGCTGGATCGAGCCGTAGCCGTACGCCTCAGGATCAGGATCAGGCGAGGAACAGGGCCGCGACGGCCGGGGCCGCGTACATCATCGGCCAGACGACGTGCGCGTACGAGCGGGCGCGGATCACGGTGATCAGGGCCCCGGTGAAGTACAGGGCCACGCCGATGCCGGCCGCGAGGCCGATCGCCGGGATCCACAGGCCGACGACGAGGCCCACCGCGCCGGCCGCCTTGGCCAGGCCGAGCCAGGTCCACCAGGAGCGGGGGACGCCGTACTCGGTCAGCGGCTGGGTGACCCACGGGGCCTTGATGAAGATCGAGAGCGCCGAGAAGCCGACCATGAACGCGGCGACGGCGGTGACGACGATGTAGGTGGTGGACATCGGAGGCTCCTCAGCTCGGGGCGGCGAGCGTTTCCCGCTCGCACACCCCACTGACGGAGCGCACCGCACATGTGTGACAGGTCCTGAGGCGCTCGCCTGAACCACGCCCGTGAGCTTCTGGTGGTGGCCGCCCTCTCTCCGAGTGTGGCGGGTTCCACCGGCGCCTCAAGGGCGCTCCTGCGTCGCGTCGGCTCCGCCGATTCCGCTTCGCTCCACCCTTGACCCACCGCCTCCACCCGCCCTTTCACACTCGGAGGGCGGCCCGGGGTGGGGGCCAACGCGACAGCAGGGATCGTGGCCACGCTCTGCTCAGCGCGCGCGGGCCGGTGGGTGGGATGGCGCGGCAGTTGAATGGGGCGGTGACGGCACCGGCTCAGCGTGTTGCGGTGGGTGGACGGCTGGGACTCATGCCCCGCTGGTCACTCCCGGTGGGTGGTGGGGTTGGTCGGCGCGAGCGTCCCTAAGCCTGCACAACTCGCCTTCGGCG
>NZ_JBHJTL010000091.1:0-30703 GCF_042264065.1 Streptomyces sp. NPDC056222
ATACAGGACCAGCTGTTACTGCGTGCGCGATACTGGGATTGAACCAGTGACCTCTTCCGTGTCAGGGAAGCGCTCTCCCGCTGAGCTAATCGCGCGGGACGGTCCTTGCGGACCGGATCTTCGGTTGTTCTGCGTGCGCGATACTGGGATTGAACCAGTGACCTCTTCCGTGTCAGGGAAGCGCTCTCCCGCTGAGCTAATCGCGCTTGGAGGTGGAGACGGGATTTGAACCCGTGTAGACGGCTTTGCAGGCCGTTGCCTCGCCTCTCGGCCACTCCACCAGGAGTGAATACAGGGGTTCGGGAAGATCCCCCACATCGAGCGGACGACGAGATTCGAACTCGCGACCCTCACCTTGGCAAGGTGATGCTCTACCAACTGAGCCACGTCCGCTTGTCGTTTCCGTTCCGCTTGCGCGTCCCGGCGACGTGTTGAACTCTAGCGGATTCCTGGGCCAGCACAAAAACGCGTTTCCGCAGCGTGCTGAGCTGCGTACCCAGCCGGGCGGCCAGGAGCGTTCGTGCGGCGTTCACTCCTCGTGTTCCCGACGTGGCTCGCAGCCGTCCCCACGTGAGCGTCCCGGCGTACGCCCGCCGTCCCTCACCCACCGGCCTAGACTCGATCCGTGCACGACCTTGCTCCCCTGGCCCGCTTCGCCGGCCTCGTCGCGACCGACCTGCGGGATGTCACCAGTGACCCCGAGGCCCTGGACTCCGCCGGCTTCTGGGCCGTCTCCGCGGACTTCGAGGGCCGTCTGACCTGCGCCCGCTTCGGCGACGTACGCCCGGACCCCGTCCGCGCGCCCCACCCCGGGGCCTGGCGGGGGCCCGCCGTGGGTGACTGGACGTCCTCGCTCGACCGCGCCGCGTACATCGCCGGCGTCCGCGCCATCCGCGCGCACATCGCGCGGGGCGAGGTCTACCAGGCCAACCTCTGCCGTGTGATGACCGCGCCGCTGCCCGACCCGCACGCCGCCGACGTCGACGCCCTCACCGCCGTCCTGGCGCGAGGCAACCCCGCCCCGTACGCCGGAACGATTCGGCTGCCCGCCCACGGGGTGGAGATCGCCACCGCCTCCCCCGAGCTCTATCTGCGTCGCGAGGGACGCACCGTCGAGTCCGGCCCCATCAAAGGCACCGCGCGGACCGCCGACGGTCTCCTGGAGAAGGACCACGCCGAGAACGTGATGATCGTGGACCTCGTACGGAACGATCTCGGCCGGGTCTGCGCGAGCGGCTCGGTCACCGTCCCCGAGCTGTGCGCCGTCGAACCCCACCCCGGCCTGGTCCATCTCGTCTCCACCGTCCGCGGCGACCTCGACGAGGGCGCCGGCTGGCGGGAGCTGCTCGACGCGACCTTCCCGCCCGGTTCCGTCACCGGCGCTCCCAAGTCCAGCGCCCTGCGGATCATCAAGGCCCTGGAGACCGCGCCCCGCGGCCCCTACTGCGGAGGCATCGGCTGGGTCGACGCCGACCGCCGCACCGCGGAGCTCGCCGTCGGCATACGCACCTTCTGGATCGACCGCGCCGAGGGCGTGCTCCGCTTCGGCACCGGCGCCGGCATCACCTGGGGCTCCGACCCCGAGCACGAGTGGGCGGAGACCGAATTGAAGGCGTCCCGCCTGCTGGCGGTAGCGTCGGGCACGTACGAGGCGAGCGGAAAGGCCATATCTCGATGAAAATCTGGGTCAACGGCGGACTGTACGACGCGGCGGAAGCCCGGGTCTCCGTACTGGACCACGGTCTGACCGTCGGCGACGGCGTCTTCGAGACGGTCAAGGCCGAGCGCGGCGAGACCTTCGCCCTCACCCTGCACCTGGAGCGCCTCACCCGCTCCGCACGCGGGCTCGGCCTGCCCGACCCCGACCTCGACGAGGTCCGCCGCGCCTGCGCCGCCGTCCTCGAGGCCAACCCGATGGAGCTGGGCCGGCTCCGGATCACGTACACCGGCGGAGTCTCCCCGCTCGGCTCCGAGCGCGGCGACGAGGGAGCCGGCCTGGTCGTGGCACTCGGTGAGACGGGCCGTCGCGCCGACTCGACCGCGGTGATCACGGTCCCCTGGACCCGCAACGAGCGCGGCGCGGTCACCGGCCTGAAGACCACCTCGTACGCCGAGAACGTCGTCGCCCTGGCCAGGGCACGTGAAAAGGGCGCCTCCGAAGCGCTGTTCGCCAACACCGTCGGCCGGCTCTGTGAGGGCACCGGATCCAATGTCTTCGTCGTGATCGACGGCCGGATCCACACCCCGCCCGTCTCGTCGGGCTGCCTGGCGGGCATCACCCGCGCCCTCGCGGTGCGGTGGACCGGCGCGGAGGAGACCGACCTTCCGTTCGACGTCCTGGAGAGTGCCGAGGAGATCTTCCTGACCTCGACCCTCCGCGACATCCAGGCCGTCCACCGGGTCGACGGGCACGAGCTGGCCGGCGCCCCGGGCCCCGTGACCGCCAAGGCGATGCGGATCTTCGACGAGCGCGCGGCGGCCCGCAGGGACCCGCACCTCTGAACGGACCGCACCTCCAAAACCGGATGACGGACGGCCGCCGGGTGGGTAGAACACCGGTGATGACCACCACCCTGCGGCCGACCGGGCCGCTTCAGCAGACCCCCGGCGGCGACCGATCACGCACCTACGACGTCTGTGTGAACAGCCGTCGCGTCGGCTCCGTGCATCTCGCCACCGCCCCCGGATTCGGTGCCGCGGCCGGTGTGATCGAGGCCCTGGGCATCGACGAGAAGGACCGCCGCCGCGGCCGTGGCACGGTCGCCGCGCTCGCCGCCGAGGAGGTGCTGCGCGGCTGGGGCTGCGGCGAGGTCCAGATCTCCGTACCGGCGGACGCCCGGGCGGCGCTGCGGATGGCCGACGTCCTCGGGTACAGCGAACGCAGCCGGAACATGGTCAAGGAGCTGCCGGGCGAGCCGCCCGAGCTGCCCCTGGGCGTCACCGTCCGCCCCATGACCGAGGCGGAGTACGGGGACTGGGAGGCGGCGGCCAGGGACTCCTATGCACAGAGCTGGATCGACCGGGGTGTGGCGCCGGACCAGGCGCGCGCCAAGGCCGAGGCCAGCCACCGGGAGCTGCTTCCGCAGGGGCTGGCCACGCCCGGCACGGCGATCAACCTGGCGCTGCGGGACGGCGAGGTCGTCGGTCAGGTGTGGACCGCCGCCCGTGAGCTGGAGCCCGGGGTCTCGGGCAGCTACGTCTACGACATCGAGGTCGCGGAGGGAGCTCGGGGCCATGGTTACGGCCGCGCCCTGATGCTGCTCGCCGAGCGGGTCGCGATCGACGCCGGCGGGCGCCTGCTGGGACTCCATGTCTTCACGGGCAACACGCCGGCGATCCGGCTCTACGAGTCGCTCAGCTACCGGACGACGCACGTCAACAGCTACAAGCGACTGCTCTAGGCCGTGACGGGCTAGCCGACGAGGAGGCGGTCGACGATCGCCTCGACGCGCTCGCGCAGGCCGTCCTGGCTCTTGCCGCCGTCCAGGCGCTCGCCGCCCACGACATAGGTCGGCGTGCCGGTGACCTTGATCGCCTTGCCCTCGGCCTGGTCGGCGTCGACGGTCAGCAGATGCCGGCCGTCGATCAGAGCGGTGTCGAACTCCTCCGCGTCCAGGCCAAGTTCGCTCGCGACGTCCAGGAGGACCGGCTCGCCCCGGTCGCCCAGCTCCGTCGTCCTGGCGAGCAGCGCCTCCGCGTACGGCCAGCCCTTGCCCTGCTCGGCCGCCTCCTCCGCGGCCTGGGCGGCGGCGTAGGCGTGCTTGTGCTTCTCCAGCGGGAAGTGCCGCAGCTGTACGTCGATCCGCTCGCCGTACTTCTCGCGCAGCGCGCGCACGTCGTCGAGCGCGCGGAAGCAGTCGGAGCACTGGAGGTCGAACCAGGCCTCCACGGCGACGGGGGAGGTGGACGGGGTGGTGGAGTCACTCATGGGGGCAGTCTTCCAGCCGCCGGAGGCCGGTCCCAACCGGGACCTGGGGAGGAGATCCGGCGGGGGTGACCCGGAGATCTCCCTGAGGTCGGCCCGGAACATGGCCGCGAGCGGCCTCACCGGTGCAGGATGGAAGGGACGTATCGCCCTGGCCCAGGAGGATCGCATGCTCGCCGAGACCATTTTTTCCGCGGTGTCCGTGGCGGGACTGGGCATCGCCGCGATCACGGCGTACCGCAAGCGTTTCCTCGCCGCGACGCGGATCGCCGCCTACTCCCTCGTGCCCATCGGCCTGGTCATGACCGGGGCGGTGGAGTGGGCCTTCGACACGGCCTTCAGCCCGACCGCCTGGGCCGGTTTCGGCGTGCTCGGTGTGGCCTGGCTGCTCTTCATGTCCACGCGCGCCGTCGAGCGGCGCAGGAAGGGGCGCAGGGAGGCGACCGAGGGCGCCCGGCCCGATGCCGTCGCCGCACCGGCCGCTTCGGCCCCCGCGCTGGGGCAGGGGCAGCGCGGGGCGACCCCGAAGCCGCAGGCGAAGCAGGCCGGGGACGACTTCAGCGACATCGAGGCAATCCTGAAGAAGCACGGGATCTGACGGGCTCGGTATCCACGGGATGGGATGAACTGCCCTCCCCGAGGGGCGTGTTGCGGGCGGTCCGGGGTGTCGCTGCGCCATGATCGCCCCCGAGATGCTGGATACCTCGCGGGATCACGCCCCCGCCCCCACCGAAGAGCCGCGCGGTTGCCTGTTCGCGCTCTCGCAGCCGCCGCTGATGATCTTCCTCGCGGTGATCGGCTGTCTGCTCCTGATGGCCGCCGTGCACGATCTGTTCCTGCTTTGAGGGGCCGGATCGGGTCGGATCAGCCGGCGGCTTCCTTGCGGCGCGCCCGGTACGCGGCCACGTGGAGCCGGTTACCGCAGGTGCGGCTGTCGCAGTACCGGCGGGAACGGTTGCGGGAGAGGTCGACGAAGGCCCGGCCGCAGTCCGGGGCCTCGCAGCGCCGCAGGCGCTCCTGCTCGCCCGCCACCACGATGAACGCCAGTGCCATGCCGCAGTCCGCGGCGAGGTGGTCGGTGATCGACGCGCCCGGCGCGAAGTAGTGCACGTGCCAGTCGTAACCGTCGTGGTCGGTGAGCTGGGGCGTCGTGCCCGCGGCCGCCACCAGCTGGTTGATCAGCGTCGCCGCGATCCGGGCGTCCGGCGCCGCGAAGACGGCCGTGAACCTGGCGCGCACCTCGCGTACGCCCCGCAGGTCGTTCTCGTCGAGCTCGCCGACGCCGCTGATGTCGTGAGCCCGCACGAAGGTGTGCAGCGACTGGAGGTCCCCGAGCTCGTCGTCACGGTCGCCCTGGGGGGCGGTGTTCATCAGATCGACGACGGTGTCGAGGGCGATCCGGGTGTCGTGAGGGATCAGCACGATTCGCTCCATGGCCGGCTGCGGGCGGGCGCCCGCGAATTGCGCTGACTCTAGCGGCTTCGCCGCGTGTCGCCCGGAGCGGTCCGAAAGCGGGCCGGAACGGGGCCGAAACCATGCTTCGACCTGCCGCCCGCGACCCGGAAACGGGCATCGGCGTCCTCCTCGCGCCGGCTGCGCGTGAGGACGCCGATGTCTGCCGTATGGGTTTGTCCGCGCGGCGCCGTCTCCCCGAGTCGGACGGCGCCGTGCGGCTCTCGGCCTGGCTCAGCTGTCGGCCAGGATGTGGGAGAGCTCCGTATCGAGGTCGAAGTGGCGGTGCTCGGTGCCCGGTGGCACGGCGGCGTCGGTCCGCTTCAGGAACGACTCCAGGGCCCTCGCCGGGGCCTCGAGCAGGGCTTCGCCCTCGGGGGAACTCAACGCGATGCAGACGACGCCCTGACCGTGACTGCGGGACGGCCAGACTCTGACGTCGCCGGTGCCGGTGGGCCGGTGCAGCCCCTCGGCGAGAAGGTCGCGGGCGAAGACCCACTCGACCGTCTCCTCGGCTCCGGTGTGGAAGGTGGCGTGCACGGCATACGGATCGGCCGTGTCATACCGCAGGCCCGCGGGTACAGGCAGTGAGGACTCGCTCGACACAACGAGGCGCAGGTGCAGCTCGCAGCTGACCGTGGTGTTCATAAGCGCCAGGGCCTTTCGCTCAGTGTGCGCTCGGGGATTCGCACGTCGGCGAAATCGACATGCCACCTACGGTGCCGTTGTAAACCCCTCTGTCTGTTTTGTGATCGTTCAGGTAGCTCGTTCGGGGGTGTGTGACTTCGGGTAATACGGCCATTCCGGTGATGGTCTTGAATCCGGTAGGTTGGGGCCCATGAATGCGGAGAGTGACGAGCGCACCGGGGAGTCCGCGGCCGACGGGGAATCCGAGCTGGGATCCCGGGCCCCCGAGTTCATCAAGGCCCGCCGGACCCTGCACCTGAGCTGGCAGGTCGGCGTTTTCATCGTGGGGCTGGCGGTCGTGGGGGCGGGCGTCGTCATGCTGCCGTTGCCCGGTCCCGGCTGGCTGGTGATCTTCGGCGGTATGGCGATCTGGGCCACCGAGTTCGTCTGGGCGCAGCTCGTGCTCCGCTGGACGAAGCGGAAGGTCACCGAGGCCGCTCAGCGGGCGCTCGATCCGAAGGTCCGGCGGCGCAACATCATCCTGACCACGATCGGTCTGGTGATCATCGCGGTGCTGCTCGGCTTCTATCTGTGGAAGTACGGCTTCGTCATGCCGTGGAAGATCAACGACTGACCTGAAGGCGGTCGGGTGCCCCTCTGACATGGGGTAATGTTTGCGGTGCGCCCGGGCGATTAGCTCAGTGGGAGAGCGCTTCGTTCACACCGAAGAGGTCACTGGTTCGAACCCAGTATCGCCCACCACCCGGACCGCAGGCCCGGAGACTGGATCCAGTCTCCGGGCCTTCGGCGTTCCCCCGTCACGTCAGCTCATGCGGCCGAGCCGCTCCCGGAACCGGCGGGCGTCCCGCAGCCGCTGTTCGTAGGTGGCGCCCACCGCGAGGAGCAGCAGTCCGGCAAGCGCCGGCGGCAGCCAGCGGGGGAGGGCGCCCACGACCTGGACCACGTACGGGGCCAGCTCGTGCAGCCCGTCGAGGGCGAGCACCGAGCCGCCGAGCACGAGCAGCGCCTGCAGCCTGAACCGGGCGCCCAGCAGCGTCACCACGAGCGCGGCGAGGCCGAGGAGCAGCGGGCGCGGCCAGTCGGGGTCCGCCCAGGCGGCGAAGAGGCTCGGCACCAGCGTCGCCGCGAGGCCGGGACCGTACGCCACCCAGGACGAGGCCCCGGGGTCGCGGCGCCGGCGCAGCACGCCGACCACGAGCGCGGGCACGGTCACCGGCAGCGTGTACGCCTCCGGGGTCTCCACGTCCCACACGGCGAGCCGCACCCAGGTCGCGACGAGGAACAGCGCCGCGGCCGTCCACGAGGCGAACGGGCGCCGCTCGGGGCGGACGGCCGTCGCCGCCGCGACCACCCCGCACAGGGCGAGGGCGAGCGCGAGAACGGCCGGCCGCGAGAAGGCCAGGGCGAGCGCGAGGACCGCCACGGCCGCCCCGCTGATCTCCAGGGGCAGGGCGACCGGACGGCGCCGCAGCCGGGCTCCCGCCGCGGCGGTGACCGCCGGGACCACGAGCAGGGCGAGGGCCGTGTGGTGGTCCTGGAGCTCCGCGGCGGCCGCCCCGGCGCACACGAGGCCCGCCGCCGTACCGACCGCGACACAGGCCGCCACGGCCCGCCGCGCGCCCTCGGCGAGGAACGCGACCGCGACGAAGAACCCGAGCAGGGCGCCCAGCACGGTGAAGGTCGCCGCTCGCGTGTCCAGGGCCGCCGCGACCGTACTCGCCGCCGTCGCGAGCCCGCAGCCGAGCGCCGCCCATCCGAGAACCTCCCGCGGCGACGCCGGCACACCGACGACCCCCTGGCCCGCCCCGGGTCCCCAGCCGGCCCACTGGCCCTGCGGAGCGGGACCGGAGGCCTCGGCGGCGCCGGAAGCGGGAACTGTGGCCTGCGGAGCCGCCCCGGCGTCCTCGCCGGTCTCGGCACCCGTGCCCGCGTCGCCGGTCTCGGCACCCGTGCCCGCGTCGCCGGTCTCGGCACCCGTGCCCGCGTCGCCGGTCTCGGCTCCGCCCGTCCCGCCCGTCTCGGCTGTCGCAGCCTGAACCGGGAGTCCGGGTGTCAGCGTTCCCGGGCGGCACGCCAGGAACAGAGCCGCCGCGCTCGTCACGAGTTGGAGTCCGAGGGTGGGTGCGTGGGGGAGGTCCAGGGAGAGCGGGAGCGCCGTCAGGAGCGCCCATGCGAGCAGGAGCGCGCCGCAGCGGGTCCAGAGGCGAGGCACCGCCGACAGGACCGCCACCGCGACGAGCAGCACCAGCGAAGCCGTCGACGGGTACCAGGTCAGCACGTCGTTCGCCTGCGCGCCCGACCACACCGGGGTCGTCCGCGCCAGGGGGGCGAGCAGCGCCGCCGCCACCGGCGGCAGCGCCCAGGCCACGCCCAGCGCCAGCACGCCCGCCCCCGCGCCCGCCAGGCCCCGCTTCACCGCGCGCGGCGCCGAGGAGCGCAGGACCGCCGCCAGGGCCACCGCGCACAGCACGTACCCCGGCACCTCCCAGTCGCCCGGCAGCACCACCCGCAGCACGCCGCCCACCGCCGCGATCACCGCGAGCCCCGCGACCACGGACATGGCCTCCGCGGCCTCGGCCACCCTTGCCCGACTGCCGCCGGCAGGTGCTCCCATCGCCAGGAACAGCGCCACCCCCGCGCAGGCCAGCAGCAGCGCACCCGCCGGAATCGCCGAGGACAGGGACAGGACGCCGCCCGTCACCAGGGCCCAGCCGCCCATCACCCCGGCGCCGATGCCCGCCGTCGCCCGTACCGCAGCCGACTTCACCCACAGCACCACGGCCAGATCCGCCACCGCCGTGGCGAGCGCAGCCCAGCCCAGGGCGAGCGCGCCGCCGTCCGCCGCCAGCACGCCCAGCGGCAGCGGCAGTTGCACCGTCACCACCGCCACCGGCAGCGGAATCCGCAGCCGTCCCAGCGCCGAGCCGTACGCCGTCCAGGCGCCGGCGAGGACCGCCGAGGCCACCGCGGTGTACCCGAGGGCGTCGGTGTCGGGCAGCGCGACGCGGTGCAGCGCGTACGCGTCGAGCACCATCAGCACCAGGCCGAGCGCCGCCACCGACTCCGCCGTGGAGCCGAGGCCCCGGCGCAGCAGCAGCACCGGCGCGGCCAGCGCGGCCGACGTCACCACGCCCAGGACGGCCGCACGGCCGCCGATCCCCATCGAACCCCAGCTCACCAGCGTGAAGGCGAGCGCCGCGATCGTCAGCAGCACCCCGCCCAGGGTGAGCAGTACGTTCTGCGCACTGCGCGGGGTCGAGTCCGCCACCGGTCCGGAGGCGGCCCGCGGCGGGGACGGGATCGTCACGGGCGGCTGCAGCACGTGCAGCAGCCAGGTCCGGCGGGCCAGCAACTGGGACCGGCGAGCGTCGAGTTGGGCCAGCTCGCGGTCGACGAGCCGCAGCTCGTCCGCGGGTGGCAGGGCGTTGTCCATGTGCGGAGTGTGGCCCCGCACACACGGAAGGGGTATGCGCGCGGGTACTCATATCCCCGCCTGAGTACGTACACACTGGGTACATGGACTGGTGCCGCTACCGCTTCCGCAGCGTCTGGCAGTTGGCCGCCCCGCCCGACGCCGTCTACGCCGTGCTCGAACGCGCCGAGGAGTACCCCCGGTGGTGGCCGCAGGTCCGCGAGGTCGTCCCCGTCGACGAGCTCACCAGCACAGCCCGCTTCCGCTCCCTGCTCCCGTACGACCTCGTGGTCACCGCGGAAGCCCGGCGCCGGGACCCCGTCGCCCGCGTCCTGGAGGTCGCGCTGCGCGGCGATCTGGAGGGCTGGGCCCGCTGGACCCTGACCTCCCGCAGCCGGGGCACCCGCGCGGTCTACGAGCAGGAGGTCGAGGTGACCAGCCCCCTCATGCGCCGCCTCGCGGTCCCCGGCCGGCCCGTCTTCCGCGCCAACCACGCCCTGATGATGCGCGCCGGACGGCGCGGCCTGGCGGCCAGGCTGGCGGGGCCCGCTGAGAGTGGCGCGTCCCGGCCGGCGACGGGGGACAGCGGCCCGGTTTGAAGGAAGCCCGCGGAAACCTGTATGGTTCAACCCGTTCCCGGGCGATTAGCTCAGCGGGAGAGCACTTCGTTCACACCGAAGGGGTCACTGGTTCGATCCCAGTATCGCCCACCGGGACAGGCCGGTCCGTCGAAAGACGGACCGGCCTTCCGCATTTCCCGGCCCTTCCGCAGCCGTCCCTCACGCCGCCGTCCGCATCTCCGGACGGAGCGGCCACGCCGGATCCACCGTCTCCGGCGTCCCGTTGCGCGTGAACCACGCCTGCAGCCCGCGCGCCTGCGCCGCGTGCCACACCGCCTGCAAGGTGTGCAGCTCCGCCGGTGACAGCCGCTCGAGCCGGGACGTGAAACGCCGCGCCACCGCCCGTACGACATCCAGCGCCGCCGTCGCGTCGGCCGCCGCGTCGTGCGCGCCGTCCAGCTCCACGCCGTACTGCGCACACAGATCCGTCAGTGTCCGGCGGCCCTTGCGGTAGCGGTCCAGATGCTTGTCGAGCACCCGCGGATCCAACACGCACAGCGACGCGTTCTCCAGATAGCGACCCAGCGAGGAGGCGCGATGGCGCCGCAGCTCACGGTCCAGGATCGTCAGATCGAACGGCGCGTTCATCACCACCAAGGGCCTGCCCGCCGCACACTGTTCGGCGAGCGCCCGCCCCAACTCCTCCATCACGGGCGCGGGCCAGCGCCCGTGCCGCTGCAGATGTTCATCCGTCAGACCATGGACCTCCGTGGCCGCAGCGGGCACCGGAATCCCGGGATTGACCAGCCAGCGCGTCACCCGCGGACGCCCCCCGGCCGTGTCCTGGACGACGAGGGCGGCCGAGACGATCCGGTCCTCCTCGACGTCGACTCCTGTGGTTTCCGTGTCGAATGCGGCCAGGGGCCCGTCGTACCAGTGCGTCGTCATCCCCGAACTCCTCGCACCTCTGCGGCAGATGGCGATCCCCCTGCCCGAATCGGTGATACCCGGGCTGTTTGCGCCGTACGCGGGCCGGTGACAACACAGATGACGGGGAAGGGAATTGACATGGCGCTCGCCCAGCCCGAATCGGGAGGGCTGCCGCCCCAGCGGGCAGCACCGCTGCGCGGCTCACTCGCCACCACCGCCTGCATGGAGACCCTCCAGGTCGGATATCTCCACGCGGTCGCGGCGGCGGCGGGCTGCTCGCTGTCGCAGCCCTTTCCGGACAACGGAATCGACTGGCACGTGAGCCACAGCGCTCCCGGCCACACCGTCGACGACGAAGTGACCATCAAGGTGCAGCTCAAGTGCACCTACCAGCTGGCGCCCCGGCCGCCCGGGCCCGCGTTCTCCTTCACCCTCGACAACGACCACCTGGTGAAGCTGGCGCGGACCCCCGTCTCGGTGCACAAGATCCTGGTCGTGATGATCGTGCCGCGCTCACAGGACGACTGGCTGCGGGCCGGCCACGACCGGCTCGACCTGCGGCACTGCTGCTACTGGATCAACCTGGCCGGCCACCCGGTCACGGGACGGCGCCGGACGACCGTGCGCATACCGACGGCACGGATCTTCGACGACCGGGCGCTCTGCGAGATCATGACCCGGGTCGGCGTGGGAGGGAGACCTTGATGCACCGACCGATCGAGGAACCGGGAGGCGGGTCCGGATTCGGGCCCGCGCTGCCACCGTTCCGCCCTCATCCCACGCCCGGCGACATCCCCGGCGGCCCCTGGGCCGAGACCGGGGGCGCGCCGGACCCCGGACGGGTCGACCCGCTCGTCCTCGGCGCGCTCCTCGCCCGCCACGGCTGGCGGCGACGCGGCGGAGCCGCGGGCCGCTACAGCCGCTGGACCCCTCCGCCGTCGGGCGGCTCGACCGGTGCCACGAGCCTGCTCGTGCCCGAGAGCCGCGCCTTCCCCGACTGCGAGGACCTGCTCGGCGAGGCGCTCACCGCCCTCCAGCACAGCGCGGCGCCCTCCGCCCGGGAGGTCCTGGTCGGACTGACCGTGCCCAGCGACGAGATCCGCTGGTGGCGCGACGTGCCGCCCGGACCGGCGGGCACCGTCCCGTGGACCGTCCAGGAACAGCTCAGGTCCGCCGCACGCCAGCTCCTCCTCGCCGGCGCGCTCGCCGTCCGCGGCCGCGCCGGGTACTACGGCGCCAGGCACCGCCGCCAGGCCCAGGCGTCCCTGCAGGCCGTCGTCGTGGGGGCGGCACCCGGCGGCCGGGGTCTGACCGCGTTCGTCCCCGTCGACCCCGGCCGGGCGATCGCCGTACGGCTCTACCACGCGCTCTACGCGGCGCGGGAGGCCACCGACTACCAGCGGGCGACCGGTGGCATGGAGGCCTTCGACGCGGCGGTGGAGGCCGGGGTGAGCCGCGAGCTGACCGAGGCCCTCGTGGCGCTGGTGCGGGGCACCGAGGGCGCGCGGATCGCGCTGGAGTGGGCCCCCGCGGCCGGGACCCCGGTGGGCTGCGCGGCGCGGCCCGAGCCCGTGGAGTTCTCGGCGGGTGATCTGCCCGCGCTGCGCGAAGCCGGCGCCCGCTATCTGACCGACGAGCCGTCCGTGCCGGTGCGGATCACCGGCGCCGTCGTCCGGATGCGCCGCTCCGGCCCGCGCGGCGAGGGAACCGTCCGCCTGCGGGTCCTGGGCGGCGCGGAGGTGCCGCACGTGCGGGTCACCCTGGACGAGGAGTCGTACCGCACGGCGGGCCACGCCCATCTCGTGGGGCTGCCGATCCGGGTCGTGGGACGGCTGGAGAGCCGGGGAGGGTTCCGGCGGCTGACCGATGCCTCCGGAGTCGTACCTGTGCAGGTCGACGAGGCGGAGCGGGACCGGCTGATGAAGTCCCTGCACGAGAACCTCGACTTCTTCGAGGAGGCCTGCGGGCCGGGCGAGTGACCCGTTGCGGGGCCGGTGCCGGCGGGGCGCCGCGTGGGCAGCGGTGCCCTCATGGGCCCGGCGAGTGAGTCGAAGGGCGCCGGGGGAACAGCGGCGAACGCGTGCGTTCTCCGAGGTACGGGGCGGGCACGTACGACGCCGTGAGCCCGGCTCTCCGCGCCCCGCGGCGAACCGAGCCCTTAGGATTGCTGGGACGCGGCACCTCGTCTCTGCCGCGCACCGTCGACGCCGGCACTTCGTGTCTGCCTGCGCCCTTATGGAAAGAGCATCCGTGTCTGATGTCCGTGTGACCGTCCAGTCCGCCTCAGGAGCCGAGGATCGGGCGGTGAGCGCGGGCACCACGGCCGGCGCGCTGTTCGCCGACGACCGGTCCGTGATCGCCGCCCGTGTCGGCGGTGAGCTGAAGGACCTCACCTACGTCGTCGCCGAGGGCGATGTCGTCGAGCCCGTCGAGATCTCGTCCCCGGACGGCCTCGACATCCTGCGCCACTCCACCGCGCACGTCATGGCCCAGGCCGTGCAGGAGCTCTTCCCCGAGGCCAAGCTGGGCATCGGCCCGCCGGTCCGTGACGGCTTCTACTACGACTTCGACGTCGAGAAGCCGTTCACCCCCGAAGATCTCAAGGCCATCGAGAAGAAGATGCAGGAGATCCAGAAGCGGGGGCAGCGCTTCTCCCGCCGTGTGGTGACCGACGAGGCCGCCCGCGAGGAGCTCGCCGACGAGCCGTACAAGCTGGAACTCATCGGCATCAAGGGCTCCGCCTCGACCGACGACGGTGCCAACGTCGAGGTCGGCGGCGGCGAGCTCACCATCTACGACAACCTGGACGCCAAGACCGGCGACCTGTGCTGGAAGGACCTCTGCCGAGGCCCCCACCTGCCCACCACCCGGAACATCCCGGCGTTCAAGCTGATGCGCAACGCCGCCGCCTACTGGCGCGGCAGCGAGAAGAACCCGATGCTCCAGCGCATCTACGGCACCGCCTGGCCGTCGAAGGACGAGCTGAAGGCCCACCTCGACTTCCTCGCCGAGGCCGAGAAGCGTGACCACCGCAAGCTCGGCAACGAGCTCGACCTCTTCTCCATCCCGGACGAGATCGGCTCCGGCCTCGCCGTCTTCCACCCCAAGGGCGGCATCATCCGCCGGGTCATGGAGGACTACTCGCGCAAGCGCCACGAGGAGGAGGGCTACGAGTTCGTCTACTCGCCGCACGCCACCAAGGGCAAGCTGTTCGAGAAGTCGGGCCACCTCGACTGGTACGCCGAGGGCATGTACCCCCCCATGCAGCTCGACGAGGGCGTGGACTACTACCTCAAGCCCATGAACTGCCCGATGCACAACCTGATCTTCGACGCGCGTGGGCGCTCCTACCGTGAGCTGCCGCTGCGCCTCTTCGAGTTCGGCACCGTGTACCGGTACGAGAAGTCCGGCGTCGTGCACGGCCTGACCCGGGCCCGCGGCTTCACCCAGGACGACGCGCACATCTACTGCACCAAGGAGCAGATGGCGGAGGAGCTCGACAAGACCCTCACCTTCGTCCTGAACCTGCTGCGCGACTACGGTCTGACCGACTTCTACCTGGAGCTGTCCACCAAGGACCCGGAGAAGTTCGTCGGCTCGGACGAGATCTGGGAGGAGGCCACCGCGGTCCTCCAGCAGGTCGCCGAGAAGCAGGGCCTCCCGCTCACCCCCGACCCGGGCGGCGCCGCCTTCTACGGCCCGAAGATCTCCGTGCAGGCGCGCGACGCCATCGGCCGCACCTGGCAGATGTCGACCGTGCAGCTCGACTTCAACCTGCCGGAGCGCTTCGACCTCGAGTACACCGGCCCCGACGGCACCAAGCAGCGTCCGGTCATGATCCACCGTGCGCTGTTCGGCTCCATCGAGCGCTTCTTCGCGGTGCTGCTCGAGCACTACGCGGGTGCCATGCCGCCGTGGCTGGCCCCGGTGCAGGCGACCGGCATCCCGATCGGCGACGCGCACATCCCGTACCTGCAGGAGTTCGCCGCCAAGGCGAAGAAGCAGGGGCTGCGGGTCGAGGTCGACGCCTCCTCGGACCGGATGCAGAAGAAGATCCGCAACGCGCAGAAGCAGAAGGTTCCGTTCATGATCATCGCGGGTGACGAGGACATGGCCAACGGCGCCGTCTCCTTCCGTTACCGCGACGGTTCGCAGGAGAACGGCATCCCGGTCGACGAGGCCATCGCCAAGATCGCCAAGATCGTCGAGGACCGCGTCCAGGTCTGATACACCGCGGACACGAGGTCAGGAGGCCCCCGGGGAATCCCCCGGGGGCCTCTTCTCGTCCTCCCGCTTGAAGGACTGGATCAGCCAGGACGAGAACGAACCCGTCACGGCTCCGATCAGCGCGACCCCGCAGGCCATCATGCCCACCGCGATGACCCTCCCGGTCGGGGTCACCGGGGTCACGTCCCCGTACCCGACCGTCGTCAGAGTCTCCGCCGCCCACCAGAGCGAGTCGCCGAAGGTGCGGATCGTGGCGCCCGGGGCCCCGCGCTCGTGCTGGAGGACGGCGAGTGCGCCCGCGAAGCCCAGCAGGGCGACCGTGAGACTGGAATACGCCATGACCCGGGCGTAGAGGGTCAGACGCGGCTGGTCGCGGCGGCGCTGGATCCGGTCGTAGATCTTCACCATCTGCAACGGCCGCAGCAGCGGCAGCACCAGGATCACGGTGCCCAGGAGATGCGCGCGGACGAAGCGCAGCGGGCCGAGGCCGCTGAGCCGGAACCGTACCGCGTAGTCGACGATGAAGACGGCCCAGGCCATGAGCGTGACGGTCAGGCAGAGGTCCAGCCAGACCTGGTCGAGGCCGTTGGCCAGGACCCGTACCGCGTACCCGAGGAGGAAGAGCAGGGACGCCACCGCGAGCGGTGTCTCCATGCGCCGGTCCCAGCGCTCTTGCCTGTCCTGCCTCTCGTTCATCGGATCAGCATCTCCGAGGCGGGGTGATCAACGCCCCGGCGACACGTTCCGAACGGGCGAAGCAATATGCTGCACAGCATGACGATTGAGCCGGAGCAGCAGATCGGAGTGGGGACGCAGGACGCGTTCCAGCGCCTGTGGACCCCTCACCGGATGGCGTACATCCAGGGCGAGAACAAGCCGACCGGGCCAGGGGCCGAGGACGGCTGTCCCTTCTGCTCGATCCCGGCGAAGTCGGACGAGGACGGGCTGGTGATCGCGCGCGGCGAGAAGGTGTACGCCGTGCTCAATCTCTATCCGTACAACGGCGGGCACCTGATGGTCGTGCCGTACCGGCACGTCGCCGACTACACGGACCTGGACACGGCGGAGACCGCCGAACTGGGCGAGTTCACCAAGCGGGCCATGATCGCGCTGCGGTCCGCGTCCGGCGCGCACGGCTTCAACATCGGCATGAACCAGGGCTCGGTCGCGGGCGCCGGCATCGCCGCCCATCTGCACCAGCACGTGGTGCCCCGCTGGGGCGGCGACACCAACTTCATGCCGGTCGTCGGCCACACCAAGGTGCTGCCGCAGCTCCTCGCCGACACCCGCACCATGCTCGCCGCCGCCTGGCCGGCCTCGTCCGAGCTCGCCTGAGGCGAGCCCGGAACCCCCGGCTTCCGGGTGCTCCGGGCCCCGGCGCCTATGCGTCGTAGACGTCGGCCTTCTTCGGGCCCGGGTCCTGGATGGCGCCGCTCAGGATCAGGGAGCGGTTGGTGAAGCGCTCGGTGTCCACGCCGTGCTCGTCGAGCACCTTGATCGTCGCGGCGTGGACGGCGCGCATCACGGGCGTCGCCGTGCGGATGGCGTCGTCGGCCATGAAGCGGTGTCGCCAGGGCTGCGCGGCCCAGGCGTGCCGCAGCCCGAAGGGCTCGGGCAGGACGAGCTTGCCGCCGAGGAAGTCCAGGATCGGCGGGAACCAGGTCAGCGGGGCGCGCACCGCGAGCCGGACCACCTCGTCGGTGTCGACCAGCGGCAGCTGGATCTCCCTGGTCTCCCAGAACCGGACGGTCTTGGAGACCTCCTTCGTCTTCGCCTTGGGCTTGGTGGTGAAGAGGGAGTGGACGGGGCCCAGGGCGTGGCCGGTGACCTCCACGCGCAGCGTGTGCAGCAGTGAGGTGACCGTGATCATCATGGTCAGGACCAGCTGGCCGTCCCAGAGTGTGAACTGCACCCCGAGGTAGTGGCGGTTGCCGCTGCCGAACTGCTGGTCGTTGCAGATGCGCTGTATCTCGTGCGGCTTCACCTGGAAGTGGACGATGTTCTCGCCGTCGGGGCGGGCGACCTCGTCGGCGCCCTCGCCGACCGGGGAGACGATCCAATGCTTGACGGTCGGCTTGGGGAAACCGGTCTTGAGGGAGCCGCGCTCCAGAAGCGTGAGCTGGTCGTGGATCTTCCGTACGACGTCCCAGGCGCGGAAGTCGTGGATCTCCGTGCCGTCCTTGGGGACCAGTTCCTCGGCGAGCGTCCAGCTGCCCCAGCGCGTGCCCATGCCCAGTATTCCCTTGGGGCCCGCGTAGAAGACGACGTTGGACTGCTGCTCGGCGGTGAGCTTCTCCAGGTTCTGGCGGAGGGCCTCGGCCGCCTTCTCGGTGGGGTCCTGGGGTACGGCCTCGGGGACCTTGGCACCGATGCCGCCGCCGCTCAGCAGGGCGGACCAGCGCTCGCGCAGATCCTTGGCCGTGGACTCGCAGACCCGCTTGGCGAGGAACCAGCCGATGACCGGGGCCACGACCATGGCCCGGAGGTAGAGCGACAGCACCCCGTCGACGGGCAGCTTGATCATGACGATGGCGGCGAGCAGCCCGGCGCCGACCAGAAGCCCCGTGCCGATGGCGCTGGTGCGCCTGTTCTCCGTGCCGGCGACCATGCGGCGCAGCTGGATGACGCCGAGCCAGAGCAGCAGGCCGGGCAGGAAGAGGATGCCGAAGACCAGGGTGATCAGCGTCAGCCTGGTGTCCCGCTGCTTGCGGATCCCGGTGGCGGCCAGGCAGTGCTCGACCACGGGCTGCGGTTCGGTGCCGAAGGACTGGATCAGCGGCTTGCGGGCGCCGCCGAGTGTCCGTACCTGCACCGCCCGCGAGAAGGCCTCACCGAGATCCGGGCGGAAGAGCTTCTTCCACTTCCCTTCCTTGACCGTCGACTTGTGCCAGTCGTTGTTGGCGTTGAGGATCTCCTCGACCGGGCCGTCGCGGTACGCGGCGGAGGCGAGGGCGTGCGTGGCCGCCGTCTGTCCGTCGGAGCCCTGGAGGGGAATCTGCGCCCCGGGTCCGAAACTGCCCATCGCCACCTGATGCCCCCATCGCCGCGTGCCCGCGTGGTTGACCGCGTACCCTCTGCGGCCTGTTCCCAACTACCGCGCCCCGCACACCTGCTGAGCTGGGCACCACAGCGTAACCGGGTACTGGCGGATGCGTCACGGGTCGGCCGGATGCCGCCCGTCGGAGGGGAGTTGGACGGGCGACATCCGGCCGTGGGGGAGGGGGCGCAAGTGACGGAAGGTGACTAGGATCCCTTCTCCGCCTGCCCGCGGATCTTGTCCGCGAGATGCGGCGGCATGGCCTCGTGACGGGCGTACGCGCGGTCGAAGCGGCCGGTGCCGTGCGAGACGGACCGGAGGTCCACCGCGTACCGGCCGATCTCGATCTCAGGGACCTCGGCGCGGACCAACGTCCGCCCGGGACCGGCCTGTTCGGTCCCGACGACCCGCCCGCGCCGCCCCGACAGATCGCTCATCACCGGCCCCACGTACTCGTCGGGGACGAGGACCTGGACCTCGGCCACCGGCTCCAGAAGCTGGATGCTCGCCTCGGCCGCCGCCTCGCGCAGCGCGAGCGCGCCCGCCGTCTGGAAGGCGGCGTCGGAGGAGTCGACCGAGTGGGCCTTGCCGTCGCGCAACGTGATCCGCACGTCGACCAGCGGATATCCGGCGGCGACCCCGCGCGCGGCCTGGGCGCGTACCCCCTTCTCGACGGAAGGGATGAACTGGCGCGGTACCGCACCGCCCACCACCTTGTCGACGAACTCGATGCCGCTGCCCGGAGGAAGCGGCTCGACGTCGATCTCGCAGATCGCGTACTGGCCGTGTCCGCCGGACTGCTTCACATGCCGGCCCCGGCCGGCCGACGGCCCGCCGAAGGTCTCCCGGAGCGACACCTTGTGCGGCACCGCGTCCACCTGCACCCCGTACCGGTTCCGCAGCCGCTCCAGGGCCACGTCCATATGGGCCTCGCCGAGACACCACAGGACGACCTGATGGGTGTCCTGATTCTGCTCCAGGCGCATGGTGGGGTCCTCGGCGACGAGCCGGGACAGCCCCTGGGAGAGCCGGTCCTCGTCGGCCTTGCTGTGCGCCTCTATCGCGAGCGGCAACAGCGGATCGGGCATCGTCCAGGGCTCCATCAGGAGCGGATCGTCCTTGGAGGAGAGGGTGTCACCGGTCTCCGCGCGGCCGAGCTTGGCGACACAGGCGAGATCGCCCGCGATGACCCGGTTGAGCGTGCGCTGCTGCTTGCCGAAGGGCGAGGTCAGCGCGCCGACCCGCTCGTCGACGTCGTGGTCCTCGTGACCCCGGTCGGTCAGCCCGTGCCCCGAGACATGGACGGTCTCGTCGGGGCGCAGAGTGCCGGAGAAGACCCGGACCAGCGAGATCCGGCCGACATAGGGGTCGGAGGCGGTCTTCACGACCTCCGCGACGAGCGGACCGTCGGGGTCGCAGGTGACCGCCGGCCGCGGGACGCCGTCGGGAGTGGTGACGGCGGGCGCCTCGCGCTCCAGCGGGGTGGGGAAGCCGCCCGTGATCAGTTCGAGCAGCTCGACGGTTCCGAGCCCCTGCTTCCCGCCGTCCGTGGCGGGCGCCGCGGCCAGCACCGGATGGAAGGTGCCACGGGCGACGGCCTTCTCGAGGTCGTCGATGAGCGACTTGATGTCGACGTCCTCGCCGCCGAGATAGCGGTCCATGAGGGTCTCGTCCTCGCTTTCCGCGATGATCCCCTCGATCAGCCGGTTTCGGGCCTCGGCGATCAGCTCCTGCTGGCCGTCGTCCGGCGGATTCTCCTGCCGTACGCCCGTGGAGTAGTCGAAGATCCGCTCCGAGAGCAGTCCGACCAGGCCGGTGGTCGGGGCGTGGCCGTCCGGCGCCTCGGCGCCGTGGACGGGCAGGTAGAGCGGGAGTACGGCATCGGGGTCGTCGCCGCCGAAGATCGAGGAGCAGACGGCGGTCAGCTCGTCGAAGCCGGTGCGGGCCGTGTCCAGGTGGGTGACGACGATGGCGCGGGGCATTCCGACCGCCGCGCACTCCTCCCACACCATGCGGGTCGACCCGGCGATCGCGTCGGCCTCCTGGGCGGCCGAGACGACGAAGAGGGCCGCGTCCGCCGCGCGCAGACCGGCCCTCAGCTCCCCGACGAAGTCGGCGTATCCCGGGGTGTCGAGGAGATTGATCTTGCACCCGTCCCATTCGAGGGGGACGAGGGAGAGCTGTACGGAACGTTGCTGGCGGTGCTCGATCTCGTCGTAGTCGGAGACCGTTCCGCCGTCCTCGACGCGCCCTGCCCGGTTGACCGCCCCCGCGGTCAGCGCCAGCGCCTCGACGAGCGTCGTCTTTCCCGATCCGCTGTGGCCGACCAGCACCACGTTCCGTACGGCCGAGGGCCGGTCGGCCGTTGGAGCCCTGCCGGCGGCTCCGGAGTGTGCGTTCGCCTTGTCGCCCATGGTTCGTTTCCTCCCGATCGCTTGCACCGGTCGCGCGGCGTGGGCCGGCTGTACGGTGCGGCGGGGCGCGGGCGCGAGGGAGTCGGCGCGGGAGGGGATCGCGTGCAGCTCCGGCGATGCCCGCGGTGGTCCTTCGAGCTTTGCACCGACGTCAGGGCGCGTCCATACGTCGTACACGACGCGACAGGGCGGGTGGCCGACGGAATGGCAAGGTGGTCCTGGCTACGATGGGCGGGCCGGTGGTCGTAGGGGCCGCGCGGCCCACCGAACCTCGGGAAGGCCATGCTGAACAAGTACGCGCGTGCATTTTTTACGCGTGTCCTCACACCGTTCGCCGCGTTTCTGCTTCGCCGGGGCGTCAGCCCCGACGCGGTCACGCTCATCGGCACGGCCGGAGTGATGGCGGGTGCACTGGTCTTCTTCCCCAGGGGAGAGTTCTTCTGGGGCACGATCGTCATCACGCTCTTCGTCTTCTCCGACCTCGTCGACGGCAACATGGCCCGGCAGGCCGGGATCTCCAGCCGGTGGGGCGCGTTCCTCGACTCGACCCTCGACCGGGTCGCCGACGGCGCCATCTTCGGTGGCTTCGCGCTCTGGTACGCGGGTACGGGCAACGACAACGTGCTGTGCGCGGTCTCCATCTTCTGCCTGGCCAGCGGCCAGGTCGTCTCGTACACCAAGGCGCGTGGTGAATCGATTGGCCTGCCGGTCGCGGTCAACGGCCTGGTGGAGCGGGCCGAGCGGCTGGTGATCTCACTGGTCGCCGCGGGTCTCGCCGGACTGCACGCCTTCGGCGTGCCCGGCATCGACGTGCTCCTCCCGATCGCGCTGTGGATCGTCGCCGTGGGCTCCGCGGTGACACTGGGGCAGCGAGTGGTGACGGTACGACGGGAGTCGGCGGAGGCGGACGCGGCCGCGTCCGCCGCAGGGGGGAACGAGGCGACGTCATGAGTGGCGCGAGTGGGATGAAGGACCGGCTGACCGACGGGCTGTACGGGCTCGGCTGGTCGACCGTGAAGAAACTGCCGGAGCCCGTCGCGACCGGGCTCGGCCGGCGGATCGCCGACTACGCCTGGAAGCGGCGCGGCAAGAGCGTGCTGCGCCTGGAGTCCAACCTGGCGCGCGTGGTCCCCGACGCGACACCCGAGCGGCTCGCCGAGCTGTCGAAGGCCGGGATGCGCTCGTACATGCGGTACTGGATGGAGTCCTTCCGGCTGCCGACCTGGACCAAGGAACGCGTCGACGACGCCTTCGACATCAAGGACGTCCACCATCTGAAGGACGGCCTCGCCTCGGGGCGCGGCGTCATCCTCGCGCTGCCGCACCTGGCCAACTGGGACCTCGCGGGCGTCTGGGTGACCCGCTCGCTCGGCGTGCCCTTCACCACGGTCGCGGAGCGGCTCAAGCCGGAGACGCTGTACGACCGCTTCGTCGCCTACCGCGAGTCGCTGGGCATGGAGGTCCTGCCGCACACCGGCGGATCCGCCTTCGGCACGCTGGCGCGGCGACTGCGGGCCGGTGGTCTGATCTGTCTGGTCGCCGACCGCGATCTCTCCGCCACCGGTATCGAGGTCAAGTTCTTCGGCGAGACGGCGCGGATGCCGGCCGGTCCTGCGATGCTCGCCCAGCAGACGGGTGCGCTGCTGCTGCCCGTGACCCTGTGGTACGACGACACCCCGGTCATGAAGGGGCGGGTGCACGCACCCATCGACGTGCCCGAGACAGGTACCCGGGCCGAAAAGACGTCCCTGATGACACAGGCGCTGGCCGATGCCTTCGCCGGCGGTATCGCGGACCACCCGGAGGACTGGCACATGCTGCAACGACTGTGGCTCGTGGACCTGGAGGAGCGCGGGGAGGAAGGGCGGACGTGAAGATCGGCATCGTCTGCCCGTACTCCTGGGACGTACCGGGCGGCGTCCAGTTCCACATCCGCGACCTGGCGGAGCACCTGATCCGGCTGGGTCACGAGGTCTCCGTCCTCGCGCCCGCCGACGACGAGACGCCGCTGCCGCCGTACGTCGTCTCGGCGGGGCGCGCCGTGCCGGTGCCGTACAACGGCTCGGTGGCGCGGCTCAACTTCGGCTTCCTGTCGGCGGCGCGCGTGCGGCGCTGGCTGCACGACGGCACCTTCGACGTCATCCACATCCACGAGCCGGCCTCGCCCTCGCTCGGACTCCTGAGCTGCTGGGCGGCGCAGGGGCCGATCGTGGCCACCTTCCACACGTCCAACCCGCGCTCGCGGGCGATGATCGCGGCCTACCCGATCCTGCAACCCGCCCTGGAGAAGATCAGCGCGCGGATCGCGGTGAGCGAGTACGCGCGCCGCACCCTGGTCGAGCACCTGGGCGGGGACGCCGTCGTCATTCCCAACGGGGTCGACGTCGACTTCTTCGCGCGGGCCGAGCCCAAGGAGGAGTGGCAGGGCAAAACGCTGGGGTTCATCGGCCGGATCGACGAACCGCGCAAGGGCCTCCCGGTCCTGATGAAGGCCCTGCCGAAGATCCTCGCCGAGCGGCCGGAGACCCGTCTCCTGGTCGCCGGGCGCGGCGACGAGGAGGAGGCGGTGGCCTCGCTGCCGCGCGAGATGCGGTCGCGCGTCGAGTTCCTCGGGATGGTCAGCGACGAGGACAAGGCGCGGCTGCTGCGCAGCGTCGACGTCTACGTGGCGCCGAACACGGGCGGCGAGAGCTTCGGCATCATCCTGGTCGAGGCGCTGTCGGCGGGAGCGCCGGTCCTCGCCTCCGACCTGGACGCGTTCGCCCAGGTCCTGGACCAGGGAGCGGCGGGCGAGCTGTTCGCCAACGAGGACGCGGACGCGCTGGCCGACGCGGCGATCCGGCTGCTCGGGGACGACGTACGCCGCGACGAGCTGCGCAAGCGCGGCAGCGCGCATGTACGGCGCTTCGACTGGTCGACGGTGGGCACGGACATCCTCGCGGTCTACGAGACGGTGACGGACGGCGCGGCCTCGGTGGCGACGGACGAACGCACGGGGCTGCGGGCCAGGTTCGGTCTGGCGTCGCGGGACTGAACGGCCTTCGGGGGCTGGGGTCCGGCCGACCCGGGACGCCGGCCGACCGGGGACGCCGGCCGACCGGGGACGCCGGCCGACCGGGGACGTCGGGCGACCGGGGACGCCGGCCGACCGGCGGTGTCGGGCGACCTGGGACCGGCCCGGGACTTCGGGCGATACCCGGGACAGGACCGGGACCGGTTCAGGATCCCGGCCCGGTCCTGAACCGGCCGGACTGCCGCTGCTTCAAGGCCGGTTCGGCCCGTTCGGCCCGACAGCCTGGCCCGCCTGGCACGCTGGGGCGATGACCTCACCGAGCGTGGAAACACTGGACCTGGGGTACTTCGTGCGGCCGGCCGAAGAGTGGGGCGGGCCCCACGCGCGCGTGGAGCCCGTGCTCGCGTACCTGGTACGCCACGAGCACGGCACCCTCCTCTTCGACACCGGCATGGGGGAGGGCTCCCCGGAGACGGACGCGCACTACCGGCCCACCCGCCACCCCCTGCCCGCCGTGGCCAGGGACGTCGACCTCGTCGTGAACTGCCATCTCCACTTCGACCACATCGGTGGCAACCCGCTCTTCCCCGACACCCCCGTGCTCGTCCAGCGCAAGGAACTGGCCACCGCGCGGGCCGGTGACTACACGCTGGACTGGTTGCTCGAGGGCGTCCGCCACGAGGAGATCGACGGCGAGCACACGATCGCGCCGGGAATCACCGTCGTACCCACACCCGGGCACACCGAGGGGCACCAGTCCCTGGTCCTCGACCAGGGCGACCGCGTCACCGTCCTCGCCGGGCAGGCGTACGACTTCGCGGCCGAGTTCGGCGTGCCGTACCGCCCCTGGCTCGACCGGCTCGCGGAGCTCTCGGACGGGCGGACGGCGAAGGTCCGGTTCGCCCACGACCGTGACCTGTGGGAAGGGGTCCTGCCACCGCGACGGTAGCCTTTGCGCCCGTGACCGAAACCCTGATCTGGACCGTCGTCGCACTCATCGCGATCGGCCTGTACCTCAGCTGGACCGCCGGCCGCCTCGACCGGCTGCACGCGCGGATCGACGCGGCCCGCGCCGCCCTCGACGCCCAGTTGCTCCGCCGGGCCTCGGTCGCCCAGGAACTGGCCACGTCCGGCGTCCTCGACCCGGCCGCCTCGATCGTGCTGTACGAGGCCGCGCACGCCGCCCGGCAGGCCGAGGAGGACCAGCGGGAGGTGGCCGAGAGCGAGCTGAGCCAGGCCCTGCGCGCCGTGTTCGGGGAGCCCGAGCAGGTCGAGGCGGTACGGGCTGCCCCCGGCGGCGAGGAGGCCGCCAACGAGCTCGCGGCAGCCGTCCGCCGCGTGCCGATGGCCCGCAGGTTCCACAACGACGCCGTACGCGCCGCCCGCGCCCTGCGCCGCCACCGCAAGGTGCGCTGGTTCCGGCTGGCCGGTCACGCTCCGTTTCCGCTGGCCTTCGAAATGGACGACGAACCGCCCGTCGCCCTTGCCGATCGCCCGGCCTGACCTCCGGTAACCTGCGAAAACAGCGAAAACGATCCACCGCCTGCACATTGGCCCTTGATGTGGACTGGTGGTGGCCTGTTTCCTCACTCTTGTCTCAACACCGCTTTCCCGAGTGAGGTCCCCGTGTCCACCACGCTTCCCAACAGCACCCAGTCTCCCGAGACCGGCACCGCGCGCGTCAAGCGCGGCATGGCCGAGCAGCTCAAGGGCGGCGTGATCATGGACGTGGTCAACGCCGAGCAGGCGAAGATCGCCGAGGACGCCGGTGCCGTGGCCGTCATGGCCCTGGAGCGGGTCCCCGCCGACATCCGCAAGGACGGCGGTGTCGCCCGTATGTCCGACCCGAACATGATCGAAGAGATCATCGGCGCGGTCTCCATCCCGGTCATGGCCAAGTCCCGCATCGGCCACTTCGTCGAGGCCCAGGTCCTGCAGTCCCTCGGCGTCGACTACATCGACGAGTCCGAGGTCCTCACCCCGGCCGACGAGGTCAACCACTCCGACAAGTGGGCCTTCACCACCCCCTTCGTCTGTGGCGCCACCAACCTGGGCGAGGCCCTGCGCCGCATCGCCGAGGGCGCGGCCATGATCCGTTCCAAGGGCGAGGCCGGCACCGGCAACGTGGTCGAGGCCGTCCGCCACCTGCGCCAGATCAAGAACGAGATCGCCAAGCTGCGCGGCTTCGACAACAACGAGCTGTTCGCCGCCGCCAAGGACCTGCGCGCCCCGTACGAGCTCGTCAAGGAGGTCGCCGAGCTCGGCAAGCTGCCGGTCGTGCTGTTCTCCGCCGGTGGTGTCGCCACCCCCGCCGACGCCGCGCTGATGCGCCAGCTCGGCGCCGAGGGCGTCTTCGTCGGCTCCGGCATCTTCAAGTCGGGCGACCCGGCCAAGCGCGCCGCCGCCATCGTGAAGGCCACCACCTTCTACGACGACCCGAAGATCATCGCGGACGCCTCCCGCAACCTGGGCGAGGCCATGGTCGGCATCAACTGCGACACGCTCTCCGAGTCCGAGCGCTACGCCAACCGCGGCTGGTAATCACCCATGAGCACACCCCTGATCGGTGTCCTGGCCCTCCAGGGCGACGTACGGGAGCACCTGATCGCCCTGGCCGCGGCTGACGCCGTGGCCAGGCCGGTCCGGCGCCCCGAGGAGCTCGCCGAGGTCGACGGCCTCGTCATACCCGGCGGCGAGTCCACCACCATCTCCAAGCTGGCCGAACTCTTCGGCCTCATGGAGCCGCTGCGCGAACGCATCGCCGCCGGACTGCCGGTGTACGGCACCTGCGCAGGTCTGATCATGCTCGCCGACAAGATCCTCGACCCGCGCTCGGGCCAGGAGACCTTCGGCGGCATAGACATGATCGTCCGCCGCAACGCGTTCGGACGGCAGAACGAGTCCTTCGAGGCCGGCGTCACCGTCACCGGTATCGAGGACGGCCCCGTCGAGGGCGTCTTCATCCGCGCCCCGTGGGTCGAGTCCGTCGGTGCCCAGGTCGAGGTCCTCGCGGAGCACGAGGGTCATATCGTGGCCGTACGGCAGGGCCGGGCCCTGGCGACCTCGTTCCACCCCGAGCTCACCGGAGATCACCGCATTCACGCCCTGTTCGTCGACATGGTGCGCGCCGCGGTGTGACGAGGTCCCGGTAGGATCTCTGGGGTTCGTTCAGAAATGGGTTACGCGAAGGAGACAGGCAGATGTCCGGCCACTCTAAATGGGCTACGACGAAGCACAAGAAGGCCGTGATCGATGCCAAGCGCGGCAAGCTCTTCGCGAAGCTGATCAAGAACATCGAGGTCGCCGCCCGGACCGGCGGTGCCGATCTGGACGGTAACCCGACGCTGTTCGACGCCGTGCAGAAGGCGAAGAAGAGCTCCGTCCCGAACAAGAACATCGACTCGGCGATCAAGCGCGGCGGCGGCCTCGAGGCCGGCGGCGTCGACTACGAGACGATCATGTACGAGGGCTACGGCCCGAACGGTGTCGCGGTGCTCATCGAGTGCCTCACCGACAACCGCAACCGTGCAGCCTCCGACGTCCGCGTCGCCATGACCCGCAACGGCGGTTCGATGGCAGACCCCGGCTCGGTCTCGTACCTGTTCAACCGCAAGGGCGTCATCGTGCTGCCCAAGGGCGAGCTGACCGAGGACGACGTCCTCGGTGCTGTGCTCGACGCGGGCGCCGAGGAGGTCAACGACCTCGGTGAGAGCTTCGAGGTCATCAGCGAGGCCACCGACATGGTCGCGGTCCGCACCGCCCTCCAGGAGGCCGGCATCGACTACGACTCCGCCGACTCCAACTTCGTCCCGACCATGCAGGTCGAGCTCGACGAAGAGGGCGCGCGCAAGATCTTCAAGCTGATCGACGCTCTCGAGGACAGCGACGACGTGCAGAACGTCTTCGCCAACTTCGACGTCAGCGACGAGGTCATGGAGAAGGTCGACGCCTGAGCGCGGTCGCTTCTCGCAGCGGGCCGACGGGGAAACACCCCCGTCGGCCCGCTGTCGTTCGTGCGGCGTTGTCAGTGGCAGCGGATAGCCTGCACAAACAGATTTACGAAGACGGTCCAGGGAGGGGCTCAGGTGCGCGTGCTCGGGGTGGACCCGGGGCTGACCCGGTGCGGTGTCGGCGTCGTCGAAGGCGTCGCCGGGCGCCCCCTGACCATGCTCGGCGTCGGCGTCGTGCGGACGGCCGCCGACGACGACATCGGGATACGCCTGGTCGGCATCGAGCGCGGGATCGAGGAGTGGCTCGACCGCTTCTCACCCGAACTGGTCGCCGTGGAGCGGGTGTTCAGCCAGCACAACGTGCGTACGGTCATGGGCACCGCCCAGGCCAGCGCCGTCGCCATGCTCTGCGCCTCGCGCCGCGGCATCCCGGTCGCCCTGCACACCCCCAGCGAGGTCAAGGCCGCCGTCACCGGCAGCGGACGCGCCGACAAGGCCCAGGTCGGAGCCATGGTGACCCGGCTGCTCCGGCTCTCCGCCCCGCCCAAGCCGGCCGATGCCGCCGACGCCCTCGCCCTGGCCATCTGTCACATCTGGCGAGCCCCGGCCCAGAACCGGCTCCAGCAGGCCGTCGCCGCCCATCACGCAACGAAAGGCCGTTCCGCATGATCGCCTTTGTCAGCGGCCCGGTCGCCGCGCTCGCCCCCACCACCGCGGTCATCGAGGTCGGCGGCGTCGGCATGGCCGTCCAGTGCACGCCCACCACCATCGCCGGCCTGAGGATCGGTCAGGAGGCGCGGCTGGCCACGTCCCTGGTGGTCCGTGAGGACTCCCTGACGCTGTACGGCTTCGCGGACGACGACGAGCGGCAGGTTTTCGAACTGCTCCAGACGGCGAGCGGTGTCGGACCCCGCCTCGCCCAGGCCATGCTCGGCGTGCACAGTCCCGACGCGCTGCGCCTCGCAGTCTCCACCGGGGACGAGAAGACGCTCACCGCCGTCCCCGGCATCGGCAAGAAGGGGGCGCAGAAGCTCCTCCTCGAACTGAAGGACAAGCTGGGGCAGCCGCTCGGTACCGGCCTCGTCGGCGCGCAGCGCGCTGCGGCCTCCGGTCCGGCGCCTTGGACGGAGCAGCTGGCCGCCGCCCTCATCGGCCTCGGCTACGCGTCACGCGAGGCGGAGGAGGCGGTCGCCGCGGTGACGCCACAGGCCGAGGCGGCGATCGCCGCGGGCGGCTCGGCCCCGGTCCCGCAGCTCCTGCGCGCGGCCCTCCAGTCCCTGAACCGCGCCCGCTGACATGACCGCGGCGCGGGGCTCCTTCCTCACCCCGCCGCAGGCGCCCCGCACCTACAGACGACCGCACCACCACCACGAAGGCAGACCACGTGAACTGGGACGACGACACCGCACCGCCCACCGACGAGCGCATCGTCGCGGCGGCTGCCGAAGGTGACGACCAGGCCGTCGAGGCGGCCCTGCGGCCCAAGGACCTCAGCGAGTTCGTCGGCCAGGAGAAGGTGCGCCAGCAGCTCGACCTGGTCCTCAAGGCCGCCCGCCAGCGCGGAGCCACCGCCGATCACGTCCTGCTCTCCGGCGCTCCCGGCCTCGGCAAGACCACCCTGTCGATGATCATCGCGGCGGAGATGAACGCCCCGATCCGGATCACCTCCGGCCCGGCCATCCAGCACGCCGGAGACCTCGCCGCGATCCTCTCCTCCCTCCAGGAGGGTGAGATCCTCTTCCTCGACGAGATCCACCGCATGTCCCGCCCCGCCGAGGAGATGCTCTACATGGCGATGGAGGACTTCCGCGTCGACGTGATCGTCGGCAAGGGCCCCGGCGCCACCGCCATCCCGCTGGAGCTCCCGCCCTTCACCCTGGTCGGCGCCACCACCAGGGCCGGACTCCTGCCGCCCCCGCTCCGCGACCGCTTCGGCTTCACCGCCCACATGGAGTTCTACGACGCCTCGGAGCTCGAGCGCGTCATCCACCGCTCCGCCGGACTTCTCGACGTCGAGATCGACACGGCCGGAGCCGCCGAGATCGCCGGCCGCTCCCGGGGCACCCCCCGCATCGCCAACCGTCTCCTGCGCCGCGTCCGCGACTACGCCCAGGTCAGGGCCGACGGCGTGATCAACCGCGAGATCTCCGCCGCCGCACTCGCGGTGTACGAGGTGGACAGCCGCGGTCTCGACCGTCTGGACCGCGCCGTCCTGGAGGCCCTGCTCAAGCTCTTCGGCGGCGGCCCGGTCGGTCTGTCGACCCTCGCGGTCGCGGTCGGGGAGGAGCGCGAGACCGTCGAGGAGGTCGCCGAACCCTTCCTCGTACGGGAGGGACTCCTGGCGCGCACGCCGCGTGGTCGGGTCGCCACTCCCGCCGCATGGACCCATCTCGGACTCGTTCCACCGCAGGCAGCGGGCCCGGGCGCGCCAGGAAGCGGACAACAGGGGCTCTTCGGGGCGTGACCATGCCGTGACGGCGCGGAGACTCGTCGGACGAGGAACCAGGGTGCGATGCTGGACGTTGTTCCAATGATGCGGACTCGCCTAGACTCCGCCGATGCCGACCTTTCTGGTCGGCACGCCCACCCCCGAAGATCAGGCCGCGGGATCTCCGCGTCCGTGCGAAGGAAACCCGTCCCGTGAGTATCGTGACCCTCCTCCCCTTCATCGTCCTCATCGGGGCCATGTTCCTGATGACCCGCTCTGCGAAGAAGAAGCAGCAGGCGGCCGCGCAGATGCGCGACGAGATGCAGCCCGGCACCGGTGTGCGGACGATCGGGGGGATGTACGCCACCGTCAAGGAGATCGGCGACGAGACCGTCCTCCTCGAGGTCGCTCCCGGCGTGCACGCCGTCTACGCGAAGAACGCCATCGGCGCGGTTCTCGCGGACGACGAGTACAACCGCATCGTCCACGGCGACGAGCCGGACACTGAGACGGTCGTCCCGGACGACGCCTCCTCGCTGACCGAGTCGGCCGACGCCGACGCGTCGGACGAGGCCGCCGAGGACGCGAAGCCGGACCTGACCAAGAAGGTCGAGGCCGTCGAGGCCGACGCCGAGGTCAAGAAGGACGACAAGGCCGGCGGCGAGGCCGAGGCGAAGTAGTCGCGACCGGGGACCGCGGACGCCCAC